>DATFWC010000608.1:0-2836 GCA_035259885.1 Xanthobacteraceae bacterium | reverse complement strand
ACGCGATGAGAATTTCTCGACGATCAGCACCACAATCGTCGCCTCGAGACGCGTGCTGCGTTCGGTATCGATGATGTCGGTCAGCGCCTGCGTCGTCAGGCCCTTCGAGGGGAGAGCTCCCATGAAGTACGTGCTCATCATTGCCGCGGTACTCACCACGATCCCGTTGACGCTCGTCGCAACGACCAGCCGCACCTCGGCAAAGCGACTGCAGGACTATCCCAACTACGGCTTCTGTCCGGGGAGCAATCGGCCCGTCAGAGACGTCAGCAGGTGCCGGGCGCCGGGACCGAATTCCGGGCCATGTCCGCCCGGAACGTTTACAAAATTCGGACGCACCTGGGCCTACGACCGCCGCAACTGCCGATCGCCGTCGACGGCGCGTTGACCGCTTAGCGCGGCAACAAGCCTGCCCGCTTCTGCGATACGTTTCACTTCGCCATCCGGAAGAACAATTCATAGAACGCGATCAGGATCTCCACGACGATCAAGACCACGATCGTCGCCTCCAGCCGTATGCTGCGCGCCGTATCGATGATGTCGGTCAGCGCGTGCGTCGTCTCGTCGATCACCCGCAGCTTGCGTGCCAGCGCCGCGGCGCGTTCCTTGAGCTCGTATTCGTCTTCGAGCCGCGCGTAAAGCCGCTCGACCTGCGGATTGTCCCACAGCACGTCGGGCTTCTCCTCGACCTCGACGCGTCCCGACATCCGGTGCTGGACGAGCAGCGCCTGCCCGATCGTACGCAGCATCTGGCGACGGTAAGACGGCGGGCGCCCGGAACGGGCGAGCTCGGCCGCGAACGGCTCGATCAGCTCGAGCACCTTGCGCACCTCGTACTCGTCGCGGGTGAGCGCGACGTTCTTGGCGAGCGCGTCGGCAATGACGAGGAGGCGCGGCGGCGACAGGTCATGCACGCAGATCGGGCCGCCCGGCGCGACCTGCTCGTCGCGCTTGGGATCGACCTCGATCACGGCGGTCTCGTCCTCGGTGCGCGCGAAACGGCCGATGATCCGCGCGCCGAGGCCGCGCACGACGTCGTCCTCCTCGAGCGGCGACAGCCCGACCAGCACGATCACGCCGTAGCGGAACAGCACGCAATAGCCCGACGGTCCGATGCGGAACGCCAGCGGCGTCGTGGAGATCACGTCGCTGCGCTCGAGGCCGGCGGTGTCGATCCGTTCGGCCACCAGCAGCGCCCGGGCGGTAAGCCGCAGGGTGGCGGCGGGCTGGTGCACGGAAACCGAAGTGTCGGTCATGGTCGAACCTGTGGCGGCCGCGGCGCCTGCCCGTGCGACGGACTGAAACAGAGCCGCGCCGCCGTGCTAGGATGCCGGGCCGGGAGGGGCCGGTTTAGCAAAGCCACATCGATGTCGCCACGACCAGACCGACGTCTCGACCGCCGGACGCTGCTCAAGGCCGCGCTCGGCGCCGGCCTGAGCCTGCCGCTGCCGCGGCCGGCACGCGCGCAGTTCCAGGCGTTTCCGTTCTCGCTGGGCGTGGCCTCGGGCGAACCGGCCGCCGACGGCTTTGTCATCTGGACCCGGCTGGCGCCGGAACCGCTTGCGCCCTGGGGCGGCATGACTCCCGCGCCCATCGCCGTGACCTGGGAGGTCGCGGCCGACGCCGGCATGAACAAGGTAATCAAATCGGGCAGCGCCGTGGCGCGGCTCGAGAGCGGGCATTCGGTCCATGTCGAGATCGATGGCCTGGAGCCAGCTCGCGACTATTTCTATCGCTTCCGCGCCGGCGGCGCCGACAGCCCGGTCGGACGCGTCAAGACGCTGCCGGCGCCGGGCGCCGAGGTCAGGCTGCTGAAGTTCGCGGCGGCTGGCTGCCAGTCCTGGGAAGGCGGCTACTACACCGCGTGGCGCAGCGTCGCCGACGACGCCCTGGATTTCGTCTTCCACTACGGCGACTACATCTACGAGTATCGCGCCGCCACGGTCGACCGGGACAACCGGCCGCTGCCGCGCGTCATGCCGGCGAATTTCGGCTCCTGCTACACGCTCACCGACTACCGTCGGCGCTACGCGCTCTACAAGAGCGATCTCGATCTGCAGGCGGCGCACGCGTCGTGCCCGTTCCTGCCGAGCTTCGACGACCACGAAGTCACCGACAATTGGGCCGCCGACAGCGATCCGAAGAACACGCCGGCGCAGGATTTTCTGTTCCGGCGCGCTGCCGCGTTCCAGGCCTGGTACGAGCACATGCCGGTGCGCCGCCGCATGGTCCCGCGCGGCCCCGACGTCCTCGCCCATCGCCACTTCCGCATCGGCACGCTCGCCGACATCGCGGTGCTCGACACCCGGCAGTACCGGTCGCACCAGCCGTGCGGCGACGGCTTCAAGGCCAACTGCCGCGCCGCCGACGAGGCCGGCCGCACCATGCTCGGCGAGGCGCAGGAGCGCTGGCTCGCCGACCTGCTGCGCTCGGCGACCGGGACGTGGCAGGTCCTGGCGCAACAGGTCCTGTTCTCGCGCCTGAACTGGCGGGCGTTTTCCTGGATGCAGAATTCCGAGGACGGGCTCCATCGCATGGATGCCTGGGATGGCGCCACCGCCGCGCAGGGGCGCGTCATCGACATGTTCAAGCCGGCGGGCAACCCGGTGGTGCTGACGGGCGACCTCCACATGGATCTGGCGCTGGAGATCAAGCACGACTGGAACGAGGCGAAGTCACCCTGCGTCGGCGTCGAGTTCCTGACCACGTCGATCTCCTCCGGCGGCGACGGCACCCCTGTGGTCAAGAACGCCGACGCCATCCTGGCCGACAACCCGCATCTGAAATTCGTCGGCAACCAGCGCGGCTACACGCGCCACGTGGTGACGCCGCAGCG
>DATFWC010000607.1:0-6099 GCA_035259885.1 Xanthobacteraceae bacterium | reverse complement strand
TAGCCGCCCGCGCTTCCGCCCGGGCCAGCCCGGCGGACGCCATTTCCATTGGTATTACAATAGGTTCGCCGCGATCGACCATGCCGCACCTGGGGATTGTCGGGGCAAGTATAGAGTATAATGGTGAAATATATCCTGGCGACGGAACTTGTCAGGGGGAAGGCGCTGGGTGCGGCGGTGCGGCCCACGGGCGCGGCGGGCGCGCCTGAACCTCGGCCTTTGCTCACACGGGGCCGTCACCCCAAACTCGGCTGTCATCCCGGCCGACTGCGAAGCGCGAGAGCCGGGACCCATATACCCCTGCCTCGCTTCTTTGTCCGATGCCGGAATACTTGCATCCCGCGGCTCGCCGGGGAGCCTGCCCCGGACTTGATCCGGGGCGGAGCTGTCACCCGCGACGCCAAAGCTGGTGAGGGACATGCCGTGGCCGTGCGCCTCAGAGTCACGGAGACGGATCCCCACCCGACCGCCTTCGCTTCGCTCGGCGGTCGACCTCCCCTTTTCAAGGGGAGGTATGGAGCAAGCCGCTTGCTCGGTGCACAGCTCACCACGCCTCCCTCGCCTCCCCGGTGAGCCCCGCGCGCAGCTCGTCCTCCGGGTAGCGCGCTAGCGCGCATCCCCCGCCGCCTGTCGCTCGGCCTTTGTGGCCGATCATGTATTCGTTGATGAAGCGCTGCTGCTGGTGCTCGCGCGTCATGGCGAGTCCTTCCTGCAAGATGAGGCCCGTGCTGAAGATTTTGCCGCGGAGCCGGGCGGAACCGTGCGGCCGGGGATTGCGTTCAAGGACATTCGTTTGTGGTCGGGTGGCATCCCGCTGAGATCGCGCCTTCCGTTGTCCGCAATCGACACGACGCGCCGCACCGCGGGCGTCCGGATTGGCGGTTTCTTCGAATGTGCTGCATGTCGGCCGCGGCCGCTCACGCCGGCCGCGATCCGCGCCCGCACGACCGCAACGCCTTGATCGAGGACGAGCCATGGGCCGCGACGACGACGACAGCGACACAACCAAGACCACGCCGAAGCCCGAGTCCTCGGCGCCGAAAGATTCCGACGCGGCCGAACGACGTGATGACTCCGCTACCGCCGAGGAGCTGGCGAAGTCCGCGGATTTCGATCACGAGATGAAGGAGGCCGAGGAAGCGGGCGAGGACACCGAGGAGCTGCGCAGGAGCTATCTGCTGCGGCGGTTCTGGCAGGCGGCGGCCGGCTTCTGGGGCCGGCGCGGACGCCGCATCGCCTGGATCCTGTCGGCCGCGCTCTTGGTCATCATTCTCCTCCACATCGCCGCCTCCTACGCGATGAATCTTTGGAACCGCGCCATCTTCGACGCGCTGGAGAAGAAGGATGCCGCCACCGTCCTGTTCCTCTCGCTCGTCTACTTCGCGCTGCTGGCGGCAAGCGTGACGGTGAACGTCGGCCAGGTCTATGCCCGCATGACGTTGCAGCGGCGCTGGCGCAAGTGGCTCACCGACAACCTGGTCGACCGCTGGCTCACCGGCGGCCGCTACTACCAGCTCAACCTGGTGAGCGGCGACCACGCGAACCCGGAATACCGCATGGCGGACGACGTGCGGGTGGCGACCGAGGCGCCGGTCGATTTCGTCAGCGGCGTGACCACGGCGTTCCTCTCGGCCGCCACCTTCATCGCGGTGCTGTGGACCATCGGTGGCGCGCTCGACGCCACCGTCGCCGGCGTGCACATCCACATTCCCGGCTTCCTGGTGATCGCGGCTGTGCTCTACGCCGTGGTGGCGAGCGGCTGCATGGTGCTGATCGGCCGCCGCTTCGTCGCCGTCTCCGAGGACAAGAACCAGTCCGAGGCCGAGATGCGCTATGTGCTCACGCGCCTGCGGGAGAACGGCGAGAGCATTGCGATCATCCAGGGCGAGGAGGAGGAGCGCGAGGGCGTCGAGCGCGCGCTGCTCAAGGTGCTGCGCAACTGGCGCGACATCTGCTTCCAGAACATGAAGACCACGATGGTGTCGCAGACGTCGAGCTACATTGCGCCGGTGCTGCCGATTCTCCTGTGCGCCCCCAAATTCCTCGACGGCTCGATGACGCTCGGCCAGGTGATGCAGGCGGCCTCTGCCTTCACCATCGTCCAGGGCGCCTTCAACTGGCTGGTCGACAACTACCCGCGCCTTGCCGACTGGACGGCGTCGGCGCGCCGCGCCGCCTCGCTGATGATGTCGCTCGACGCGCTCGAGCGCGCCGAGCAGGGCGACGGGATCGGCCGCATCACGCGCACCGACGAGGGCGAACGCGCCTCGCTGCGGCTGCGCGACCTCTCGGTCACGCTCGACGACGGCACGGCCGTGATCGACGACACCGACGTGGCGATCAAGCCGGGCGAGCGGGTGCTGGTCGCCGGCGAGTCCGGCACCGGCAAGAGCACGCTGGTGCGCGCCATCGCCGGCCTGTGGCCGTGGGGCGAAGGCACGATCGAAGTGCGCAAGGGCGCGAGCCTGATGCTGCTGCCGCAGCGGCCCTACATCCCGATCGGGACGCTGCGCCGCGCCGTCGCCTATCCCGACGCCGCCGACAGCCGCAGCGTCGAGGAGGTCGCCGACGCACTCAAGCGCGTCGGCCTGGAGCACCTGGTCGACCGCATCGACGAGGACGGCCCGTGGGACCAGACCCTGTCGGGCGGCGAGAAGCAGCGCCTGGCATTCGCGCGCATCTTCCTGCACGACCCGGACATCATCGTGCTCGACGAGGCCACCGCCGCGCTCGACCCCGACAGCCAGGACAAGCTGATGGCGCTGTTGAGCCGCCAGCCCGAGCACACAACGCTGGTGAGCGTCGGCCACCGTCCCGAACTCGAGGCGTTCCACAGCCGCAAGATCATGCTCGAGCGCCGCCGCGGCGGCGCCAGACTGGTGAGCGACGTCAAGCTCGTGCGCCGGCCGGGCCGCTCGCGCCTGCTGCGGCGCCTGCTGCGCCGGCGCGGGAGGATCGAGGTGGCCACGGGTGGCGCGCCCGTGCCGCGAACTCGGCTGTCATCCCGCTGAACGTGCTGTGATCCCGGCCGCGCGCAGAACTCGGCCGTCATCCCGGCCGAGCGCAGCGAGAGCCGGGATCCATATCCACCTGCCGAGCCTTTTGACTGATGCCGGGGGACTTGGATCCCGGGTCTCGCCGCTGGCGCGGCTCGCCCGGGATGACCGCCGAGTTTGACGCATGGCAAAGCCGCTTGCTCGACCTCTCCCCGCCGCGCGGGGAGAGGTGGAGCAAGCGCCGCCCGCGGTGCTGCGCTCGCGACTCCTGCGGCTCGCCCGCTACTTTACAACCGCGCCGTCGGCCATGAACCGGCGCAGCGCGGCGAGCCATTTGGCAAACCCTTCGGTCTCGAAGTGCTTCACCCATTTGTCGCGCTCGTCGGCGGCGCAATCGAACGTTGCCCACCACTCGACGAACGACCGGTTGTCGGCGACGACCGGAACGACACGGATGGTCGCGGCGTAGTCGCGCACCGGGAATGGCGGCGCGCCGCAGAAGGCGTAGCTGTAGGAGCGGTCGACGTCGGAATGGGCCAGCAGGACCTGCCGGATGGTGTTGCCGCCGTTGGTGACGCGGCGCACAGCCCCGACCTGATCTCCCGCCTTGCCGTGTTCGATGACGGTCTCGCTCTCGACGCCGGCCCAGGCATAGTGACCGAACGGGCGGATCACCGCCCACACGTCATCGGCCGCATGGTCGAGGACGACGCTGTAATAGGACTTTGCCATCGGTCAAAACCTTCGCTCGGTGTTGTGCCCCTGCTCCACGCGTCTTCGCATCCCGCCCCGCGCCGCGGCCACCCGTTTCCTATGCCCGAATCGTTGGGCGCCGGCGGCAAGCAAGTCGACCTCTCCCCGCACGCGGGGCGAGGTGGAGCAAGCGGCGCTCGCGGTGCCACGCTCACGACTGTCGCGGCCGATCACGGCTGCGGGACCAGCGTCCGCACCGCCTCGTCGACGCTGTGGAACACGTTTTCCGGTCCGAGCTCGGCCAGCACGCCGAAGCGATCGAGCGACTGGTGCGCGCGTACCGATTCCAGCCGGGCAATGGCGAAGGGGAGATCGCTGCTGCGGCAATGCGCGATGAGCTCGCTGAGCGCGCGCGCCGCAGTGAAGTCGACGTCGGCGATGCCGCTCGCCTCGAGCACGATCAGGCGCGGCCGGCCGCCATGGGCCGCGATCATGTCGATCATGCCGCGCTTGAAGGTCGCCGCATTGGCGAACAGCAGCGGCGCGTGGAAACCGATGACCGTAACGCCCGCATGGCGTTCGCCCGGCTCGCCAGCCGCGGGCGGCCACCACACCGTCGTGCCCGGAAGTTTTTGCAGCTCGACGGGGCGCGTGCGGACGGTCATCGCCACGCCGTGCAGCAGCGACAGGCCGATCCCGATCGCCATGCCGGTCTCGATCGGCAGGACGATGATGGCGGCGGCGGTGAACGCCACCAGCAGGCATTCGACCGGGGCCTGGCGGAGCAGTTTCGCCATGATGTCGACATGGACGATACGCCACGCCACGAACAGCAGCACGCCGGCGAGCGCCGCTTCCGGCACGGGCGCCAGCAGCGCCCTGCCCCACAGCACCAGGACGAGCACGATGGCCGCCGCCGTGAGCGCGGCGAACTGCGACCGGGAGCCGCTTTCCACCACCACCGCGGTGCGTGGCGGGCTGGCATTGACCGGGAAGGCGCCGAGCACCGCGGCAAAAAGATTGCCGGCGCCGAGCCCGACGAAGTCGCGGTTGAGGTCAGGCTCGTGGCCGGCGGCCGCGGCGGCGGCCGCGAAGGAGTGGATCACGGTCGCGGCCTGCATCATCACCACGATTGCGATGATCAGCGCCAGCGGGAGGAGCGCCCGCAGGTCGTCGAGGGCCGGCACCGTCGGGTGCGGCAGCCCGCCCGGCAGGGCGCCGAGCACGGCGACGCCGCGTCCTTCGAGATCGAAGACGAGCACCGCGAGCGTCGCCGCCACGATGCCAACCAGCGCGCCCGGGATGCGTGCGCTGATCCGCTCGGTCACCAGCATGATGGCGAGCACGCCGAGGCCGATCGCGGTCGAGAACGGATTGGCCGCGGCGAGGCCGCCCGCGATCGCCCCCACCTGGGCCGAGAGATCGCCCGCGCCCTTGGCGATACCGAACAGGCTCGGCAGCTGCGACACGACGATATGTACCGCGACGCCGGCGAGGAAGCCGGTGATGACCGGCGTCGACAGCAGGTGGGCGATCCAGCCAAGCCTGAGCAGCCCGGCGACGAGGAGCAGGCCGCCGACCAGCAGCGCCAGTGCCACGGCAGCGGCCTGCAGCGCGGCCGCGGCCCCCGGGCCGCCCGCGCCGGCAGCGCCCGCCGCGGCAAGGGTGGCCAGCATCCCGGCGAAAATCGGCGTGATGGTCGAGTCGGCGCCGGCGGTGAGCACGCGGCTGGCGCCGAAGGCGGCGAAGCCGAGGGTGGCGCCGATGAAGGCGTAGAAGCCGATCTGCGGCTCGAATCCGCCGAGCTTCGCCGTCGCCATCTGCTCGGGGATGGTGATGGCCGCGAGCGTCAACCCGGCGAGCACGTCACCCCCCGCCTGCGCCGGCGTCCAGCCGCGGAAGGAGGCGAACAGCAGCGCCGGACCCAGGCGTGTCGCCCCGTTGTGCTGTGTCACTCGCGCTCCTGTCGGACTCGTTGCGGCGCCGGCGCACCACCGGCCGCCGCGCGGCAGGCCCGCGGCACGGCGGTCGCGCCCACGAGCCTGACTATGACTATTATGACTATAGGGTGACAGTGGCCATCTGGCCAAACCGGCCCCACGGCGGCACGTGCGCCGCGGCAGCGCAGCGTGGCAACGCGCGCGCCGCTTGCTCCACCTCTCCCCGCGCGCGGGGAGGTCGGATTCCGAGCGAAGCGAAGGAATCCGGGTGAGGGGGTGCTTCCGCGAGTCTGAGCTTGTGGACGTGCCCCCTCACCCGATTTGCTTCGCTTCGCAAGGGCTGCGCTCGCAAATCGACCTCTCCCCGCACGCGGGGAGAGGTGGCGCAAGTGGCACCGCTGCGCCCCGCTGACCCTTATCGCTCGGCGAAGACCTTGCGCAGATAGCCTGACGCCTCATCGACCGCGGCA
>DATFWC010000606.1:0-4647 GCA_035259885.1 Xanthobacteraceae bacterium | reverse complement strand
ACCGGCACCGACGTGGCGATCGAGAGCGCCGGCGTGACGCTGCTCGGCGGCGACCTCGCCGGCATCGTGCGAGCGCGGCGGCTCTCCGCCGCCACCATGCGCAACATCCGGCAAAACCTGTTCTTCGCCTTCGTCTACAATGCTGCCGGCGTCCCGATCGCGGCCGGCGTGCTCTATCCGTTCTTCGGCATCGTGCTGTCGCCGGTCATCGCGGCCGCCGCCATGGCGCTGTCGTCGGTGAGCGTGGTCGCCAACGCGCTGCGGCTGCGGCGGATGGTGCTGTAGCTCGCGCCCGTGGGTCGGCCAACCGGCCGCAGCGGAGGCATGCCATGCGCTACGTTGCGCTGATCGGAATCCTGGCCTTTCTGCTCATCGCCTTCGTGTGGCGGCCATGGCTGCAGGCGCGGCGGCACGGCACGTGGGGCATTGTGCTGTTCCAGTCGCGCCGGCGGCGACAACTCGCCGGCGACAGCCTGGCCGTGGTGTGGTTCGCCCTGCTGCTGGGCCAGGCCGCCATGGTCGCCGCGTGGCCGGACTGGCTGGCGCGGCGGGCCCTGTGGACCGATCCGAGCCACGATGGCCTCGGCCTGATCGGTGCCGCCCTCATGCTGGTCGGTCTCGTGCTCATGGTGACGGCGCAGCTCGGGCTCGGCGCCTCATGGCGCATCGGCATCGAGGAAGGCGCCCAGCCTGGCCTGGTCACCGACGGCCTCTACCGCTACTCGCGCAATCCGATCTATCTCGCCTTCTTCATCGCTATGCTCGGCTACACGCTGCTCATCGCTACCGTGCTATCGCTGGCCCTCCTCGTCGGCACCTATTTCGGCACCCGCCACCAGATCGCCGCCGAGGAGGAATACCTCGAGCGCACCTATGGCGAAGCTTATCGCGCCTACGCCCGCCGCGTCGGCCGCTTCGTCCCGGGCATCGGCCGGCGCCAGTGACCGCCGCGGCGGCGACGGCGCTCAGTAGACAGCGAGATATTTCAACAGCGAAAGCACGCCGATGATGATGACGATGATACGCACGATCTGCTTGGCGCGCCCGTCGAGCGGCAGCAGGTTGATGAGATAGAGCACGAGAATGATGACGAGAAACGTGATCAGAATACTGATGAGAATCGACATGGCCCCGTTCCCTTGATGCGTCGGCCGCACATGCCGGCGACCGACGGCCCACGACTAAAGAACGCATATCAATTATGATGACGACATAAAGTTCCCTGCCCGCTGGCCGAACACCGGAGGCTCCATGCGCCGTTTCCCGCCCATCCTTGTGGCATCGCTGGCATTTTTCGCCAGTGCGGCTGTGGCCAACGACCTCGCGCCGACCGGCACGCTGCGCGCCACCTTCATCGCCACTAACCCGGTGCAGGCCGTGACCGACGCCCAGTCCGGCGAGGTGCGCGGGCCGGCTGCCGAGCTGGCCCGGGAGCTGGCCCGAAGGCTCGGCGTGCCGTTCCGCATCACTGGCGCCCAGGGCGTTGCCGGCGTCCTCGACAGCGTCAAGAAGGGCGAGGCCGACATCGGCTTCCTCGCCTTCGATCCGGTGCGCGCCGCCGAGGTCGACTTTTCCCAACCCTATGCGCTGGCGCAGAACACCTACGTGGTGCTCGACCGCTCGCCGATCCGGTCGGTGAGCGAGATCGATCGCGCCGGGATGCGCATCGGCGTCGCCACCCGCGACGCCGGCGACCTGTTTCTCACCCGCAACCTGAAAGCCGCCGAGCTGGTCCGCAATCCCGGCGGCAACCTCGACATCGCGGTGGCCAAGCTCAATGCCGGCGAGATCGAAGCCTATGCGGCGAACCGCCAGCGCCTGTCCGAGCTCGTGGCGCGCGTGCCCGGCCTGCGACTCCTGCCCGACAATTTTTACGGTGTGGAGCAGTCGATCATCGTCGCCAAGGGCAACCCGGGCCTCGCCGCGGTCGACCGCCTCGTCGACGAGGCGCGCGCCTCCGGCCTGATCGCGGCCGCGCTCGGGCGCGCCGGCCTCGTCGGGGTCGATGTCGCGCCGCGGCGCGAAGCACGCTAGTCGTGCTGCGGGCTCAGCGGCTCGTCGAGCCGGCGGCCGATCAGGGTCTTGTAGGCATAGCTGATCAGCGCCACCGCGATCGCCGTGTAGACGATGGACGTGGTGAAATCGAACAGGGCCCGCGCGGGAAGCCATTTTTGCGCCCGCCGCACGGCATTCGCCGCGTCCACCAGGGCCGGCATCCGCACGCGCGGTCCGGTGATCGCGTCCATGATCGAATCGAAGGGCGGCAGCACCGAATCGATCACCAGGGCGACCAGGCCGATCGGGATCGAGCCGAGCACTGCGAGCGCCAGCAATGACCAGAATCGGCGGCGCGTCAGCCGCCAGGCGCCGAGGGCGTCGATGTGCCCATTCACGACGATGACGGGCAGGACCGGCCACAGCCGCACCGACACATAGATGCCGACGATGAACGCCAGCGTGGCGAAGAATGGCGCCAGGCCGGCGGTCGGCTCGCCGAACGGCGAGATGACGATGGTGGCGAACGGCACCACGATCAGGGCAAGCACCGCGCCGAGCAGCGCGAACAAGGCTTCCCGCCGGCCGAACGCAAGATGGAAATAATGGCCGGGCTTGTGGTCGGCAAACAGGACCAGCTCATGAATGGCGACCGCGACGATCGCCGTGCCCACGGCGTCGGCGCCGAACTTGAGCGTGAGCCACACCGGATCGCGCCCGATCGCGGCCGCCGCCAGGATATCGCCGCGGCCCAGGGCCGATGCCATCTGCGCCAGCACGGTTCGCGCCAGGAGAAATTGCACCAGGGCGACGATGAACAGCATGGCCCAGGACAGGCGAAAAATCGTCGGCAGCTCGCGCAGCACGAGGCGATAGGCCGCGCTCGTCGTCGCAATCACCGGCAGCTCGTGCATGAAAAATCTCCGCCGCGAGGCTGGCCTGCGGCGCAGGCATATGCGTGCCGATTGTGCCATAGATCGGGCGCCGCCGGGAACGCGCAGGCCTGCGCGCTCCCGGCCCACCCGCGGCAGGGGCGAACACGCTGCAGCCGATCATCGGGGCCCATCGTCGCATCGGCACGCAAGAACTCATGAACCTGTGAGCTAGTTCACACGACCACACGTCACAGCATGAGAGAGTTTCGCCGCATGCGGGACGCCCGATTCACATGGGCGGACCCTGGCATGCCGGCTCGTTCGCGAACAGCCATGAGGATGCCGCGCCATCGCGACGCAACGATCGGCAATAGGCTCGGGTTATGGCTGTACGACTCTTCCGGTCCCGGTTGAGCTGTGGGAAGATCGCGCGGTGGGAGGTTGAGGAGATGCAGGTCAGCAAAACAATGGGGCGCGGCGACTCTTAAATCCCCCTCTGCCACTCGTCTGAACAACGACAACAGCGTCGGGGGAGAAAAATGTCGCGTCAAAACGACGGCTTCGAATTCAAGTTTTTACTGCTGCAGAAAGTGTTGAGCGCGTTCTTCCGCGTCGTCAACGTGTTCGTCCGGTGGGATCGCCTGTGGTACCTGATCGGCGCGGTCAACATCGCCACCCTGCGTGACCGGCTGCGGCGGGACAACCTGCATCATGCCGGCTACGGCGTTCAGGCGGCAACTCCCTGGATGCCCGGCAACGAGCGCTGGCGTTCGGCCGACGGATCCTACAACTCGCTCGACCATCCGCGCATGGGCATGGCGTGCAGCCGCTTTGGCCGCAACGTTCCGCTGACGGAAGCCATCCCGGATTCCGGCGAGGCGCTGCTCGATCCGAACCCGCGCGTGATCTCGTGCGAGCTCCTGGCGCGCAAGACGTTCCAGCCGGCCATCAGGCTCAACCTTTTGGCCGCCGCCTGGATCCAGTTCGAGACTCACGACTGGTTTTCCCACGGCCAGCCGATCAAGGACGACCCTGACCCGTTCAAGATCCCGCTGCGGCAGGGCGACGACTGGCCCGACCGGAAGCCCGATGGTTGCATGCACATCCGGCGCACCTGCCCGGATCCCACGCCGCGCGAGACGTGGCTCGGCGGGACGCCGACCTTCCTTAACAGAAACTCGCATTGGTGGGACGCGGCGCAGCTCTATGGCAGCGAGCGCAAGCTACAGGAGCGCATCCGCTCCGGCAGCGACGGCATGATCAAGCTGGGAGCGGACGGCCTGCTGCCGGACGACGACATCCACCCGGGAGTCGACTTCACCGGCTTCAACGACAATTGGTGGATCGGGCTCAGCCTGCTGCACAACCTGTTTGCACGCGAGCACAACGCGATCTGCGCCGCGCTCAAGCGCGAGTATCCGACGTGGAACGACGAGGAGCTGTTCCAGCACGCTCGCCTCATCAATGCGGCGCTGATCGCCAAGATCCACACGGTCGAGTGGACGCCGGGGATCCTCGGGCATCCTGCCCTCCGTTTCGGCATGCACGCCAACTGGTACGGTCTGCCCGCCGAGGCGTTCGGTGTGCCTTTGCGCCCTATGCGGGCCCTGCTCGGCAGCGAGAGCGAGGTGGCCCATGGCATTCCCGGGTCGCGAACCGATCAGCACAGCGCCCCGTACGCCATCACGGAGGAGTTCGCAGCGGTGTACCGGCTGCACCCGCTGCTGCCCGAGGGCGTTCTGGTCCGCTCGCTCACCGGCAGCGAGGAGACGACCTA
>DATFWC010000605.1:0-12896 GCA_035259885.1 Xanthobacteraceae bacterium | reverse complement strand
GGTCTCGAGATCGTCGAACAGGAGCCGCACCCGCTCGAGATCCTCCAGCGCCCTGAGATCCTCGAGCAGGTTGGCATGGCCGCGCACGATCAGGCGGCGCTCCTCGTCCTCGCCGCCGGACCAGCTGGCGAGCCCTGCTTCAACGATCTTCTGGGTGAGCTGGTCGAGCTCGGCCTGGCCGGCGGCGAGCGCCTTTTCGAGATCCGCCTTGGCCTCGGCCAGCGTCCGCCCACGGATATGCGCATTGAAGAAGTTGGTCGCCTCGGTCAGCGCCGAGGTAGGCAGGCCGGGCGGCAGATTGAGGACGCGGTTCTCGATCTGGCCGTCCTCGGCCACCATGACGACGAGTGCGCGCTCGGGCTCGAGCCGCACGAACTCGATGTGCTTGAGGCGGATGTTGGACTTGTCGGTGAGCACGACGCCGGCCGCGCGGGAGAGGCCCGACAGCAGGCCCGAGGCCTCGTTGAGGATCGCCTCGATCGATTTCGGCCCCGACGTGGCGGCGGCCTGCGCCTCGATGGCGCGCCGGTCCTGCTCGGTGAGGTCGCCGATCTCCATCAGGGCGTCGACGAAGAAGCGCAGGCCGAGCTCAGTGGGCAGCCGGCCGGCCGAGGTATGCGGCGCAAATACCAGCCCGAGCTGCTCCAGGTCCGACATGACGTTGCGCACCGACGCGGGCGACAGCGTCATCGGAATGAGGCGCGCCAGGTTGCGCGAGCCGACCGGCTCGCCGGTGGCCAGATAGCTTTCCACGATCTGGCGAAAGATTTCGCGCGAGCGTTCGTTGAGCTGGGCCAACGTGACCTGGGCGGCGCCGATCGGAACATCGTGGGACAAGGAGCAACTCCCTCGCGTATCGCGCACAGAATTTGTCCATTCATCCGGTCGAGTTCAAGCGTCAGGCGCGATGGCGCGCCCAAATGGCAAAATGCTAGCACCGGACGCGACCTCATTGCCCGGGAGTTTCATCTGACGCCGGCGGAAATTCGCGTCCTGTTCGCCATCGTCGAGGTCGGCAACGTGCCGGAGACAGCGGCGGTGCTCGGGCTGTCGCCGCAAACGGTGAAGACGCACCTGCGCAGCCTGTTCGCCAAGACCGCGACCCACCGCCAGGCCGAACTGGTCAAGTTCGTCGCCGGCTACGCCAACACCGTGCTCGGCTGAGGCGAGCTTCCGGCGCGGCATTCACTCAATCGGGGTAGGCGCCGCGGCGCCGTTTCCGCCATGACTCCGTCCGGATGGCCTTGGCGCCAAATCAGGCCACGGCATGGAGGGTGCAATGAGCACTTGGGCATTGTCAGGAACTATCGCGGCTATCCTTTCGCTTGGCGTGACTGTTGCGCCGGCGCAGGCGCAACTGGCGTGCACCTTCGTCTCGTCGCTCCGCAACGACGCCAACGGTTGCAGCCGATCGCGACCGTGATCGCGAGGAAATAGCGGGCGCCAGAGGCGCCTGGATCGCTTCTCGACGGTCACGCTATGAACGCCGGCGCGCTGCGGCGCTGGCCGGACGCACGCGTCCGACTAATCCGCCCGCCTCCATCGATCGATTGATGCGTGGCGCCGGCCCCTCCTTCATGGTCCCGGCACCAACGACGGGGCCCGGCCCTGTCGCGACCCAGGATGGAGGGAGAACCATGTGCAGAGTTGCCGTGTCGGGCTTTGCCGGCCTGCTGTTGACGCTTGGCGCGCAGATGGCGCCGGCACAGGCGCAGATGGCGCGCACGTTCGTGTCGTCGGTCAACGGCAACGATGCCAACGATTGCGGCCGGTTGACGCCATGCCGGACCTTTCAGGCGGCGCACGACAAGACCTTCCCGGACGGCGAAATCACAGTGCTCGATCCCGGCGGCTATGGCGCGGTGACGATCGGGAAATCGATCAGCATCGTGAATGACGGCGTCGGCGAAGCCGGCGTGCTGGTGTCCGGCGGCGCGGTCGGCATCGAAGTCGCCGCCGCCAACGCCTTTGTCAACCTGCGTGGCATCACCGTCCAGGGGATCGGCTTCGGCGGCGGCACCGGGCTTCGCCTGGACAACGCATTTGCGCTCACGCTCACCAACTGCGTCATCCGCAATCACACCGGCAATGGCATCGACTACCGGCCGAATTTCGGCGGCTCGCTCGCGGTGTCCAACAGCCTGGTGGCGGACAACGGCGGCAGCGGCATCTCCGTCCAGCCGTTCGGCGCCAATCCGGTGACGGTCACCCTCACCCGGGTCGAGATGTACAACAACAGCCATGACGGCTTCACCATCAACACGCAGTCGGCCACGGGAGCGATCAACGGCACCGTGACGGACAGCGTGGCCGCCAACAATTTCCAGGCAGGCTTTGCGACGCGCGGCGCCTCGCCGGGCGGCGCCACGGTCGGTGCCGTCCTGGTGACCCGTTCGGTGTCGAGCAACAACCGCTTCGGCTTCCTCACCGAGAACGGCAGCGCCCAGGACTTCGTCGTCGGTGAATCCATCGTGACCCTCAACGCGCTGGGCGCCGCCAGCCCGAGCGTGCGCACCTACGGCGATAACTACAGCTACTTCAACAGCGGGACCAACGACCTCGTCCCCACCCACGTGTTCGAGCAGAAGCAATAGCGCGGCGTTCGTCGCAGGGAGCACAGCAATGAGCAAGACCGCCACATCATTCGTCACGCTCGCGGCCGCCATCGGGTTTGGAGTCCTGCCGGCCCAGGCCGAATTGGCGCGCACGTTCGTCTCGTCGGTCAACGGCAACGACGGCAACGACTGCAACCGGCTGACCCCGTGCCGCACCTTCCAGGCCGCGCACGACAAGACTTTCGACCAGGGCGAGATCACCGTGCTCGATCCCGGCGGCTACGGCGCGGTGACGATCGGCAAATCGATCAGCATCGTCAACGACGGCGTCGGCGAGGCGGGCGTGCTGGTGTCGGGAGGCGCGAACGGCATCACCATCGCGGCGTCGACGGACGCCTACGTGAGCCTGCGCGGGCTCACCATCCAGGGGATCGGGTTCGGCGGCGGCACCGGGTTGCGCTACGAGCGAGGCTTTGCGCTGACCCTGACCAATTGCGTCATCCGCAATCTCACGGCCAACGGCATCGATTACCTGCCCAGCGGGGCGAACGACAACAACCTCGTGATCTCGAACACGCTGGTGGCCGACAACGGCATCAACGGGATCTTCGTGCGGCCGAACAGCATCGGCCGCGTACGCGTCCTGCTCAACCGCGTCGAGATGTACAACAACACGTTCGCCGGCTTCATCATCAACGAGATGCATCCCAACGGGGATGCGCGCGCCACGGTGGTGAACAGCGTGGCGGCGCACAACGGCGACGCCGGATTCACCTCGCTGGGGGCCGGCGGTCACTTCATCGCGCTGCTCCGTTCGGTGTCGTCCAACAACAAGTGGGGCACGTTCGGCACCGGCATCCTGGTGGGCGACACCAGCGTGGAGCGCAACACGTCCGGAGCCGCCGCCAACGGGGTGTTCACGTTCGGCGACAATTACAGCTTCGGCAACGTCAACGGGGACACCCTGGCCGGCACCCTCGTGCCCAAGCAGTAGCCGCGGCTGCGCGGGGGGCCCGTCAATTGCGGCGGCAACCCGGCGCCGCCCGTCCCCGGACAGTTGACGCCGTCCGTGCCGCCGACGGCGGCGCACCCCAGGGGCGCCTGCACCGAGCCTCCGCGCGGCGTGCCGGAGGTGGCGGCGATCCTCGGGCTGGGCCAGCAAACCGTGAAGACCCACCTGAAGCGCCTGTTCGCCAAGACCGGGACCGCCCGCCAAGCCGAGCTGGTCAAGCTGGTCGCCGGCTATTCCAACGCCCTGCTGGCTTGAACCGCGCTGCCGGCCGCCGCGACTGTCCTTCCGTGACGGCGATCATAGAAGCGCTAGCCGTTTGAACGCGTAAGTACTCGCGTCCCTCTCAGGAGGGGGCTCGTGACGCGTGCAAATCGTCATAGCCGGCGCCAATGGCCTAACTTTTGTGCAATTCAACGGAGACATCCAATGCCGAAGACCATGCCATCCCTGACCGTCCTTGCCGCCGTGCTGGCCCTCGGCCAGCTCGCCACGCCCGCCCATGCGCAGCTGGCGCGCACCTTCGTCTCTTCGCTTGGCAACGATGCCAACGACTGCAACCGCCCGACGCCGTGCCGCACCTTCCAGGTGGCGCACGACAAGACGCTCGCCAATGGCGAGATCACGGTGCTGGATCCCGGCGGCTACGGCGCCGTGGCCATCAACAAGACCATCAGCATCATCAATGACGGCGTCGGCGAAGCCGGCATGCTGGTCTCCGGCGGCGTCAACGGCGTCACCATCAATGGCGGGGCCAATGACAAGGTCAGCCTGCGCGGCATCACCATCAAGGGCATCGGTTTCGGCAGCGGCAACGGAATCGTGTTCAACAGCGGCAAGTTCCTGACCATCGAGAACTGCGCCATTCGCAATTTCACACAGGACAGCGTAGGAATCGGCAGGGGGATCCAGTTCCAGCCGAATTCCGCCAGCAACTTCAGCCAGCTCGCCCTGACCAACACGGTGATCGCCGACAGCTTCTTCGGGATCAATTTCGTCCCCGCAGGCTCGGGCACCGTGCGCGGCGCATTAAACCGGGTCGATCTCTACAACAACGACTTCGGGCTGTTCGTGGCGCCCAGCGGCGCCACGCTGTCGGCGAGGGTTTCCGCTTTGAACAGCGTGTTTGACGGCAGCTCGGGCGCGGGCGTCACGGTGACCGCGCCGGCCGGCGCGAGCGTGCTCAGCAGCGTCATGGTGACCGGCTCCATGCTGTCCAACAATGGCACGGCCCTGGTGGCGAGCGGCAACGGCTTCGCCCAGCTCCGCATCGGCTCGTCGAGCGTGGCGGGGAACCAAGCCAGCTGGCAGAGCGCGGGCGGCGGCGTCTTCCAGAGCTTCGGCGACAACTACATCGCCGGCAACGACGTCCAGCCCACGCCGCCGACCGCCGCCAGGCAGTAACGCGTCGTCATGTCGGTGCCGCGCATCGCGCGGCGCCGTCCCGGAGCGCGAAAGGGCGGCCCATGAGGCCGCCTTTTTTGCCTGGCCAGGACCGTCCCTCGATCGAGGACGCGACCCTCCGGGACCTTCCGCCATGGCTTGTCGCACGGCCGCCGGTGTCGGCCAGGTTCCGCCGCGTCGATCACGCGACCACGCCGTTGCTCAAGGACGGCCTCCAGGCTGCCCCTTCCTGACTCTTGCGACTCGCACGATGTGCCGGCGATGCGTGTTCCCGGCGGAAAATTCCGCTAGATTGCAACAATGATCCCGGCGACGACGCGGCAGCCGTACTCCTGGGCACCGATCATCGCCCTGCTATGCACCGCCGCGGCGGCCGCGCCGGCCGCGGCGCAGACCTATCCCGACAAGCCGATCCGGCTGATCGTGCCAGGCGCGCCGGGCGGGCCGACCGATGTGCCGGCGCGGCTCGCCACGCAATTCCTGCCGAAGCTCGGCCAGCCGGCCGTGATCGAGAACCGGCCGGGCGCCGGCGGCGCCATCGGGGCGCGCGCGGTCGCGACCGCGCCGCCCGACGGCTACACGCTGCTCGTCGCCAACACCAGCGTGCTTGCCGTGATCCCGGCGGTGTCGGCGAGCGCCGGCTACGATCCCACCAGGGATTTTGCGCCGG
Source organism: Xanthobacteraceae bacterium (assembly GCA_035259885.1). Lineage (GTDB taxonomy): Bacteria > Pseudomonadota > Alphaproteobacteria > Rhizobiales > Xanthobacteraceae > DATFWC01. Next base: position 7,258 of record DATFWC010000605.1, on the reverse strand, counting down.
TGGCGAAATTCTCCGAAAGCTTCCAGATCCTGGTGGTGCCGCCGTCGTCGCCGTGGCGAAGCGTCAAGGACCTGGTCGAGGACGCCAGGGCCAACCCGGGCAAGCTCAATTATGCGCACACGGGGCGTGGCGGCCTGCCGCATCTCACCGGAGAACTTTTTCTGGCGCGCGCCGGCGTCAACATCGTCGGCGTGCCCTATCGCAGCGGCGGCGAATCGGTGAACGCGGTCCTGAGCGAAGCCGTGCACATGACGTTCGAGGGCATCACCATCCTGCTGCCGCTGATCCGCGAAGGAAAGCTGCGGGCGCTTGCCGTTACCAGCCGGGCACGCACGCCACTGGCACCCGACCTGCCGACCATGATCGAAGCCGGCGTCCCCGATTACGAGGTGACAACATTCAACGGCTTCATGGCACCTGCCGGCACGCCCGCCAGCATCGTGGCCAGGCTCAACACGACGATCAATGCCGCCATCGCGGCGCCCGACATGCAGGAGACCGTCACGCGCATGGGCGCTGTCAGCAATCCGGGAACGCCGGACGAGTTCGGCGCCTTCATCGCGGCCGAGCTGAAGAAATGGACAGCGGTGGCGCAAGCCGCCAATATCAAGGTGGATTGAGAGAACCGATGGCCAAGATCGTGCTGGGCCTGGGAACGTCCCATACGCCCATGATGCTCGCCTCCGACGAGACTCTGCTGCGGTTCGTCGAGACCGACCAGAACATCAAGCACCGCGACAAGGAAGGCCGGCCGGTTACCTATGGCGACCTGCTGGAAAAGGCCGATCCGAAGCTCGCGCATCTGGTGGCGCCGGCCAACCTGGTGGCGCGCCAGAACAAGGCGCGCGAGGCCGCCCGCCGCCTGCGCGAGGTGCTCACGGGCACACGTCTCGATGCGCTCGTCGTCATGGGCGACGACCAGAATGAAAGCTACAAGGAAGACTGCCGGCCCGCCTTCGCGATCTACTACGGCGACACGATCCGCAACAGCAACGAGCAGCACGCGAGCTATCGCGCCCGTTTCCCCGAATGGTACGTGCAGAACCGCCAGGGCTTCTTCGAGGAGCACGCGCCACGCGACTATCCGGTCCATGTCGGCCTCGCCACCCATCTCATCGAGACGCTGATGGACCAGGACTTCGATCTCGCCTCATCGCAATGCCTGCCCGCGGGCGAAGGCGAGGGTCATGCCATCGCCTACGTGCATCGCCGCGTGATGGACGCGGCCGCGCCCGTTCCCGTCGTGCCGATCTTCCTCAATACCTATTTCCCGCCGAACCAGCCACGGCCGCGCCGCTGCTACGCGTTCGGCCAGGCGGTGCGCAAGGCGGTCGAGAGCTTTGCCGGCGATGCCCGCGTCGGCATTGCAGCATCGGGCGGACTGAGCCATTTCCTGGTCGACGAGGATTTCGACCGCGCCATCCTGAAAGCGTGCGCCGACAAGGATGCCGGCTTCCTGCAAAGCCTGCCGCGCAACAAGCTGCATGCCGGCAGCTCGGAAATCCTCAACTGGGTGGCGCTCGCCGGCGCCGTCGAGCACCTCGACCTCGACTGGTTCGAATACGTGCCCGGCTATCGCACGCCGGCCGGCACCGGGACCGGCCTGAGCTTCGCCACGTGGTCGTAACACCGTCCGTATGGCGCCGGGTGAGACGCATGTGGCGGTAACAGGTCCCCTTGTCGCCGCCTGGCCTCCTGCCTAAACAATCGGCTCGACACACGGGCCCGAGCGGCCAGGAGAGATCATGCGGCCAAGCCGCCGACAACCGGAAGAACTGCGGCCCGTGACGCTGGAGCGTGGCGTGGTGAAATATGCCGAAGGCTCGTGCTTCGTGAAGTTCGGCGACACGCACGTGCTGGTCACCGCCACGCTGGAAGACCGCCTGCCGCCATGGCTCAAGGGCCAGGGCCGCGGCTGGATCACGGCCGAGTACGGCATGCTGCCGCGCGCCACGCTCGAGCGCACGCGACGCGAAGCCACGGCCGGTCGGCAGGGCGGCCGCACGCTGGAGATCCAGCGCCTGATCGGGCGCTCGCTGCGCGCCGTCGTCGACATCGCGGCGCTGGGCGAGCGGCAGATCACAGTCGACTGCGACGTCATCCAGGCCGACGGCGGCACCCGCACGGCAGCGATCACGGGCGCCTGGGTGGCGCTGCACGACTGTTTCGCGTGGATGAGGATGCGCAACATCATCGCGGTCGATCCGCTGCGCGACCATGTCGCCGCCATCTCGTGCGGAATCCACAATGGCGTGGTGGTCCTCGACCTGGACTATGCCGAGGACTCGGAGGCCGACACCGACGCCAACTTCGTCATGACCGGCACCGGCCACCTGGTCGAGGTGCAGGGCACGGCCGAAAAAGCGCCGTTCAGCGAGGAGCAGCTGCTGGCCCTGCTGGCGCTGGCCCGCAAGGGCATCGCCAAGCTGGTCGATCTGCAGAAGATGGCCGTGATGTAATGAGCGCGCCGGCCAGCAACAGCAGGAACGTCATGGCGCATCGCTGCATCGACGGCCGCCTGGTGATTGCCACCCACAATCCCGGCAAGCTGAAGGAGATGCGCGAGCAGCTGGCGCCGTTCGGCGTCGAGGCGGTGGCGGCGGGCACGCTCGGCCTGGCTGAGCCGGAAGAGACCGGATCGAGCTTTCGCGAGAACGCGCGCATCAAGGCGGAAGCCGCCGCTCGCGCGACCGGCCTGCCCGCCTTCGCCGACGATTCCGGGCTTGCGGTCGACGCCCTCGGCGGCGCGCCCGGCATTCATTCGGCGCGCTGGGCCGGGCCGGACAAGGACTTTGCCCGCGCGATGGGTAAGGTCGAGCAGGAGCTGTCGCGCCGCGGCGCGGATACGGCGGACAAGCGGCGCGCGCATTTCGTCTCGGCGCTGTGCGTCGCGTGGCCGGACGGGCACCTGGAGGAATTCGAGGCCCGCGTCGACGGGACGCTCGTATGGCCGCCGCGCGGCACGAAAGGTTTTGGCTACGACCCGATGTTCCTGCCCGATGGCCACGCGCGCACCTTCGGCGAGATGAGTGCCGACGAGAAGCACGGGCTGCCGCCCAGGGGCCAGGGCCTGTCGCACCGCGCCCGCGCCTTTCTCAAGCTGGCGGGGGCCTGCCTTGCCGGCCGCTGACACGATGACAGCGGCGCGCCCGCACGCCAGGGAGGATGCGCCGGCGTTCGGCGTGTACGTGCACTGGCCGTTCTGCCTGTCGAAATGCCCGTATTGCGATTTCAACAGTCACGTCCGCCGCGGCGGCATCGACGAGGCGCGTTTCGTGCGCGCGTTCGCGGCCGAGATTGCCAGCACCGCGGCGCGCGTTCCCGGCCGCACCGTCTCGACCGTTTTCTTCGGCGGCGGTACGCCGTCCCTGATGGCGCCGTCCACGGTCGAAACCATTTTGGACACCATCGCGCGGCACTGGATCGTTGCGTCCGACGTCGAGGTGACACTGGAGGCCAATCCCACCAGCGTGGAAGCGACGCGGTTCCAGGGCTACCGCGCCGCCGGCGTCAATCGCGTCTCACTCGGCGTGCAGGCACTCGACGATGCGGCACTGACGGCGCTTGGCCGCCTGCATTCGGTGCGCGAGGCGCTCGACGCGGTCGCCATCGCGAAAAGAATCTTTCCGCGCTATTCGTTCGACCTAATCTACGCGCGGCCGGGCCAGACGCCGCCGGCGTGGCGAGCCGAGCTCGCGCGCGCCATCCAGGAAGCCGCCGAGCACCTGTCGCTCTACCAGTTGACCATCGAGCCGGATACGCCGTTCGCCGGCCTGCACGCTGCGGGCAAGCTCGTCGTCCCGGACAACGACACCGCGCGCGAGCTCTACGACACGACTCAGGAGGTGTGTGCGGCGCACGGCCTGCCGGCCTACGAAGTGTCCAACCACGCGCGGCCGGGCGCGGAATGCCGGCACAACCTCGTCTATTGGCGCGGCCACGACTATGCCGGCATCGGGCCCGGTGCGCACGGGCGCCTCGCGATCGCCGGCGCGCGCCACGCGACCGCCACCGAGAAGCGGCCCGAAGCCTGGCTGGCGCGGGTGGAGAATACCGGCCATGGGCTCGTCACCGACGACGTGCTGACGCCGGGCGAACGTGGCGACGAATTGCTGCTGATGGGCTTGCGGCTGGCGGAAGGTATCGACGCCGAGCGCTATGAAGCGATCGCCGGGAAGGCACTCGACCCCGGCCGCATCGCGGCCTTGCGCGAACATGGCATGATCGAGATGGCGGGCGGCCGCATTCGCGTCACGCCGGCAGGCTTTCCGGTGCTCGACGCGGTGGTCGCCGATCTGGCGGCGTGAATTTGGCAAATAGCGAATGGCGAGTGGCGAAGACGACCCTTCGCCACGCACTATTCGCCATTCGCTACTCTCCGCTAGTATTCGACCCCGCAAACGCCTTCAGCGGCGGGCTGATGACCTGACCGCCGGAGGGCGATACGCGCAGCACCGCGAGGCCGCGCTCGTTGGTGCCGTCGGCGCGGAAACGGAAGACGCCATCGATGCCGGAGAAGCCCGACGTGTTGGTCAGCACCTGGTCGGAAAAGCGCTGCGGCCCCTGCGTCTTCACCAGCGCGGCGACCAGCGAGACCGCGTCGTAGGCGAGCGTGGCAGTGCGGACCGGATCGCGGCCGAAGCGGGTGCGGTAGCGGGTGGCGAAGTTGCGATAGCCGCTCGTTTCCGGCGCCGCGAACCAGGCGCCCTGCAGCCCGCTGTTGCTGAAGATCTGCGGGTCGTCCCACAGCCCGGTGCCCAGGAGCTGCACCCGCCGCGTATTAACGCCGGCTGCCGCAAGACCCTCCACCACGGCGACCGAATCCGATCCATCCGGAATGAAGATGGCGTCGGCCTGCGGCGCGGCCTGCGCGACCCGCCGGATGGCCTCCTGCATTGCCGGCGGATCCTGCGCATAGCGTTCGACCGCAATCACCCGCGCGCCGCGCCGCGCTACCGTCTGCTGGAATGCCGCCTGCACCACGCTGCCATAGGCATTTTCCGGTACCAGCGCGGCGAACGAGTGTTTGCCCTGCTGTACCGCATAGCTGACGATGCGGTCGACATCGGATTCCGGCAGGAAGCTCAACAGAAAGATGCCGCGCGACGCCACGTTGGCGTCGGTCGAAAACGCAATCACCGGCACGCCGCGGCCGCGCGCCAGCAGGCCGGCGGGCGAGACCGAATGGGCGAACAGCGGACCCAGGATGAGCTCGGCGCCCTCGTCGAGCGCCTGCTGGGCGGCGGCCTGCGCGCCCGGCACGCTGCCGGCGTCGTCCTTCACCAGCAGCTGGATGTTGGGGGCGTTGAACTCGGCCAGCGCCATCTCGGCCGCATTCTTCATGGACTGGGCAGCGAGCGCGGCATTGCCGCTGGCCGACAGCGGCAGGATGAGCCCGACCTTGACCTGGCCCGTGCCGATCGCGGCGCCCTGCTGCGGCGCCTCCGGCTGGCGCGGGCCGAACCCGAGATCGTTCACGTTCATCGAGCAGGCGGCCGCCAGCGCCGCCCCGATGACGGCGAGCACCATGCGTCGGGTGCGCCGCCAACAGGCCGGCTGGGACAGGCGCGACATGCTGATCACCCTCCGCGACGCTTAAGCGCCGTCTCGACTCGGGGCATATTGTGGTCGAATGGTCAATCGAGTCAAAAGGATGAAAAGTCCCGCGCAACCCGTTGACGACCCGGCAGGCAGCGCGCGCATGGAACCGAGCGATCGCCAGTCCCGGCCGGCGCCGGAGCAACCCGGCGCGGCGGCGCGCCGCTATGTGCTGGCCGGACAGTCGCTCCAGGCGCCGCCGCTCCCGCCCGCCCTCTACGTCGTGGCGACGCCGATCGGCCATCTCGGCGACATCACCCTGCGCGCGCTCGAGGTGCTCGCCGCCGCCGCCGTCATTGCCTGCGAGGATACGCGGGTGACGCGACGGCTCACGGACCGCTACGGTATTGCCACCCGGCTGACGCCCTACCATGACCACAACGCCGCGGCGGCGCGGCCGAAGCTGCTGGCGCGACTGGCGGCCGGCGAAGCCGTTGCGTTGGTGTCCGACGCCGGCACACCCCTCATCTCCGATCCCGGCTACCGGCTGGTGCAGGCCGTCCGCGCCGCCGGCCATGCCGTCACCACGATCCCGGGCGCGTCCGCCGTGCTGGCCGCACTGGCGGTGGCCGGGCTTCCCACCGACCGGTTCTTCTTCGCCGGATTTCTTCCGCCGAAACAGGCGGCGCGCCGCGCGCGCGTCGCCGAACTCACCGGCATTCCGGCAACCCTCGTGCTGTTCGAAACCGGACCGCGCCTTGCCGCCGCGCTCGCGGATCTCGCGGCCGGGCTGGGCGAGCGCGCGGCGGCGGTATGCCGCGAGCTCACCAAGCTGCACGAAGAGGTTTTGCACGGCGATCTCGCGACGCTTGCGCGCGTCTACACGGCGCAGGATGCGGCGCGCGGCGAGATCGTGGTGGTGATCGCGCCGCCGACGGCCGATCAGCCGGAAGCCGGCGAGCTCGACGCCCGGCTGCGCGAGGCGCTCGGGCGCGCCTCCGTCAAGGACGCGGTGGCGGAAGTCGCCGAAGCCCTGCGCCTGTCGCGCCGCGATGTCTACCGGCGGGCGCTGGCCCTGAAGGATGAGGATGAGGATGAAGCGGACGAGCGATGAGGAGCCCTTGCGACGGGACGCAGGTGCCCGCGCCCTCGCCTTCCGGCTCGGCCTGTCGGCGGAAACGCGCGCCGCCGCCCTGCTCATGCTCAAGGGCTTTCGCATCGCGGCGCGACGCTGGCGCAGCCCGGTCGGCGAAATCGATCTCGTGGCCCGCCGCAGACGCCTGTTGGTCTTCGTCGAGGTCAAGGCGCGAGATAAATTCGACGATGCGGCGGAGGCCGTGACCGAGCGCCAGCGCCGGCGCATCGCCGCCGCGGCCGAGGCTTGGCTTGCGAGCCACGCCGACGACCTTCAGTGCGACATCCGCTTCGATGCCGTGCTGGTCGCCCCGTGGCGCATGCCGCGCCACATCAAGGCGGCGTTCGACGTCACGCCGCCCTGAGGCGCTGGAAGAAGCCTTCCACCTGATAGCGGATGCCGCGCGCGACGGTGCCGAGATTGACGGCGACGGTCTTGACGGTAGCGGCTTCCTTGCGCGTGGCGTCGGTTGCTTCGCTCACGCGCGTGACCTCGCCCGCCGTCTCGAGCGTACGCCGCGCCGCCGTTTCGGCACTGCGCGCGATCTCCTGGGTGGCGGCGCCCTGCTCCGTCACCGCCGCCGCA
>DATFWC010000604.1:0-8618 GCA_035259885.1 Xanthobacteraceae bacterium | reverse complement strand
GTTTGCGTCGTGGGCCTGGCCACCCCGGCCGCCGCCGAAGACATCGCGCTGTCGCTTGTTCACACCACAGGACGCATCGACATCCCGGCGAGCGCGGTCAGCCGCATCGAGGTGGCCCCGTCGTATGTCGCGACTGATCGGCGCAGCGGAAAGCGGATGCGGTCGCGTACATACAGCGTCTATGTCTGCCTGCTCGAGGACGTCCGGGAGAGGATTTGCGACCTCACGCGGCGGATCGTCGGCGAACCGGTGGAGATCGTGAGCGGCTGCGAGGTCCTGACCGAGCCTGTCGTGCGCGAGCCGATTTGCACTGCGCCTTGCCTGTCGATTCCCGCGGGCAACATGGCGGAAGCCGAGGTTTTTGCCGGCAAGCTCGGCCTGCATCCGAAGCCAAGCTGTGCGCCGGGTAACATCGGAAGCCGTGAGCCGCGCGTCCGCACCGTAATGCCGAATTTTCGCAGGGTCACGCGATAGGCAGGCGCGGCGCCTTGCCGGCTCGGTCGATTCCGAAGTCCGGCACCTGCACCCTTGGCGCACCAGAGCGAGATGACTTTTCTTCGAATCGCCATCTCGCTCTAAGTTATGCTTGGAGCATGATCTTTTCCGAAAACCGGTACCCAGCCCGGATCAAGTCCGGGCCAGGCTTTTTCGGGATCATGCTCTAGCCCTGCACGAAGCCATCCATGCGGGTGAAGATATCGACGCGTTTCCGCTTCAGGCTGCCCGGCTTGTAGTTCTTGATCCAGGCGTCGGTCTCCGCCAGGAACAGCGTCTGCTGATCGCGTCGTCGTTTCTCGTCCTCGCCCAGCCGGCGCGTCGCTTCCTGCACCGAGCGGAAGTAATAGTGGTAGAACAGGCGGTTGAACTCGGTGAAATAGATGTCGGCGACGCGCCGGCTGCCGCGGATCAGCAGCATGTTCTCGTCATTGTCGTTGGTCGACGCCACGCTGAAGTTGGCCGAGCCCGTTACCACGATCGGCTCGGTGCCGAGCGGATCCATGAGCAGGAACTTCGAATGGATGTAGCTGACGTGCTGATTGAGCCCGAGCGCGCCGGCGTTGGTCTCCTTTGCCCACTGGTACAGCGGGTCGCGCAGGAATGACCCCCAGGCCTTGTACACGTTGTTGACGGCGCTGAGCCCGACAAATGGTTTCTTGCTGCTAGGATCGGGCTTGTCCTCCTTCTCGAGCAGGAAAAACGCAATATGGCTGTCGGTGGTATTGTCCTTGAGCAGTTGCTTGAAGACGTCGCCGATCCCGAAGGCCAGCGTGATGCAGGACAGGTTCTTTGCCTCGTCCACCATGTGGGCATACATGTCGAGCACGGCGGATCCGCTGCGCGGGCTGAACACCGGCGTGGTGCCGAGCTTGATGTCGGCGAACGACGTCGGGGTCGCCAGCAGGGCCTCGACCGCGTTTCGTAATTCCTTGTTCTTGCGCATCGTGGTTGCGCGGTCTTCGCCGCCGGCGGGTCCGGGATCGCCGCTGAGCAGCTCCCAATAGGCCTTGAACTGGGCCGCCACGTCCTTGTTGCGCACCCAGTGGCCGACATTGGTCTGGCCGTGAATGCCGCCGTCGGAAATATTGGTGGACCCGGTCCACACCTCGGACGGCACCTGCCTCTTGCCCTTCAGCAGCACCATGAACTTGTTGTGCGCGATGTCGTTGGGCTTGGCCTCGCGCAGCACCACGATCTTCTCAGGCAGGCGCGCTGCCGTGAGCATGCGGAGATTGTCCTCGCGTGGAAAACTCTCGTGGTGCACGCCGTTCTTGTCGGTGGTCTCGTTGACCTTGGCGTCGACGATGAGCCGCACGTCGACGCCGCGCGCGAGCGCTTCGCGCAGTGCGTCCGCCACCGGCCGGTAGCGAAACTCGTAGAAGCAGCACAGCAACGTGTCGCCTTTGCGGGCATTGGTGATGAATTTCAGAATCGCGTCGTCGAGGCTGCGGCTCAGCCATTCCCGTGCCCGTTTTGCCTCCTTCGGATTTTCCTTTTCGAGCTGGTCGGGGCTCTTGTTGTTGAATTCGCGCGTGTAAGCCTGGCTGCTGGCGACGCCGCGGTTGAAGAAGACGTCATGCTCGAGGGCAGAGAACAACGGCTCGGTGCGCACCTTGATGGCGATCGGGCGGGCGCTGCGGTCGAGATTCTTCGGCGTGCCTTTCAGCGGATGAAAGAAATATGCATAGCGGCGGTCGGGCTTGGCGGTGAAGTCGTCCCACACGAAGCTCTGGATCGGCTGGTCGAACGTGTTCACCGTGGTCTTGTTGTCGGGATGCGGGATGACGGACGGAAACACCTTGAACCCGAACATGAAATAGCGCTCGTTCTCAGTCGGGTCACTGCGCTCCACCGCGAAGCCGAGCAAACCCTTGGTGTCGGCCTTGGCGAAGTCGATGCCGAACGAGACCGTGTTGGTTCCCGAAACGGCGAACACCTGGTAGCCGTCGGTCTTTTCCGATTTGAATCGCATGCGTCTCCCCTCGAAAAGATCTTTTGCTCATTCTAGTCGTGCAAACGCGAGTCAGCAATCTGGCGTTGATAGACGGACGCTATGGCGGCGCAAGACGGTGCGCGCGGCCGACCGAGGCGTTCCATCAGGCGATGCTGCGCGCGCCCCGTCCGGACGACGGTGCGGAGGTTCGAACCACGCTCACGGAATGGGCAGGAGCGGCGTCTTCCCGCTATGCAGCTGCATGTCGACCGCGGTCAGCAGCGCTGCCGTGCCGGCGTAGTTGCCCATCAGGAGCACGAGATCGATCAGCTTGTTCGGCCCGAAAATCTCCTTGGCCGTGGCGAAGGTCTGCGACGTCACCTTGTGGTCGCGCCAGATCTGGCGGCCGAGCGCGATCACGACCGCGTCGGCGGCGTCGAGTCCTTCGGTGCTGCGGCGATGCTTGATGACGTCGATCACCGCGGGCGGCACGCCCTCCTTCAGGGCTTCCGGCTCGTGCGCCACCCATTCGAACTGGCTGTCCATCTCGCGCGCCGTGACCAGGATGGCGATCTCGCGGATGCGCGGCGAGATGCCCGACTGGAAGCGCAGGTAGCGGTTGAGCGGCTGCAGGTGTTCGGCCGCCTTGGTGGCGTAGAGCTGGATGCCGGCCGGGCCCTGCAATCCGGCGATGGTTGCGCCCGGCGTGGTGCCGCGGTCGTACATCCGCTTGCCGACCTCGTCCAAATCCTCGCGCCGGGGCAGGGGCAGGCGCATTCCCGATTGCGGATCGATGTCCGAGGCCATGGTGGCTCCCGTGCTGGGCGGCTGACCGCCGGTTTGCGCCAGGGCGGGCGCGCCGAGCATGGCGACGAGCAGAACCAGATGATGCCATCCGCGCATGGGCGTTTCCTCCCGACCGTTCGTGCGTTCGCGCGACTGTAGCCCGGAAAAAACGCCGGCGTCATCCGGCCGCGACCGATTCCCGATCGTTGTCATATTGACAATATACTGTCAATATGACAACATGCATACATGAACAGCCGACCCCATTCGCACACGGCGGCCGCAGCCGCGGTGACCGAGCTGATCCTGGCGGTCTTCCGTGCCAACGGGCTGCTGCTGGAGGCCGGCAACCGCCTGGTCGCCGACACCGGCCTGACCAGTGCGCGCTGGCAGGTGCTGGGCGCGATTGCGTTGGCGCCGGCGCCGCTGCCGGTCGCCCACATCGCGCGCAACATGGGTCTCACTCGGCAGGCCGTGCAGCGTCTCGTCAACGAGCTTGCCGCCGACGGCGCCGTCGCCTTCGCCGCCAACCCGCATCACCGGCGGGCCCGGCTGGTGCAGCTGACCAGGAAGGGAAGCGCCGCCTACGACGCCGCGAGCCGGCGACAGGTGCCGTGGTCCAATCGGCTGGCGGAGGGGCTTGCCGAAAAAGATGTGCGTACCGCCGCGCGGCTGCTGCGAGCCATCGCCGAGAGGCTCGAGCGCGCCGGATCCGGCTAGTGTCCCGGTTTCCGAAGTTCGCAAGCATTTGCGGCACACTCTCGTGCGAACTTCGGAACCAAAGGGACACTAGCAAATCTAAGGCTTTCTAGTGCCCCCTAGAACCCGAAGTTCGCAATCGGACTCGCGGCACGGTGGTGCGAACTTCGGGTTCGGGGCACTAGCGCAGGATCCCGAACAAGCCGGGCCCGGACCTGATCCGGCCGGGTACGGTTTTCGCAAGAGGCCTGCCCTCGGGCTTGACCCGGGGGATCATGCTCCGAGCACAGGAGACGAAGTCATGCCGAAGCTTATCGAAATGGACGACACCGTGACGCTGTCGCGGCAGATGCAAGCGAGCGTCGGCCCCGTCGTGCTGATCAACAAGTTTTCCGTGGCGGCCGGCGACATCGACCGGTTTCTCGCCGCCTGGACGGCGGACGCGGCGATCATGAAACGGCAGCCCGGCTTCATCGATACCCAGCTGCATCGCGGCATCGCCGGAAGCGGCGTGTTCATCAACGTCGCCACCTGGGAGTCGGTCGAGCATTTCCGCCAGGCGTTCGCCAACCCCGAGTTCCGCGCCAGCCTGAGCGCCTATCCGGAGAGCGCCACCGCCTCGCCGCATCTGTTCACGCGCATCGCGGTGCCCGGCATCTGCGTCGCTTAAGCCATGTACTCACAAACGAGGCTGCGCGGGGCCTGCTCCTCGCGCATCAGGTCTGGCGCAACGCGCAGCCTCGCGCGGGTCGCCGAAGCGGCCGCGCTGACGTCGCCGCAGGTCCTTATCGCTGCGGCGACGTTTCGCGTTGTGCGGCGCTGCTCATTCCGACTCGCCATGTTGAGTCATGCAGGCCCGGTACGAAAGAATCGCCCAGTTGCTGTCTCTGAGCGGATATGCTTTTGCAGCCTCGGCGTTGCAGTCGCGCAGGACTCCGTCCCGTCCGAGGTTCGCTTTCTGGCCCTTGCCGGGGGACTGGGCGAAAGCCGGTGCGCCGAGAAGGGCCGCCAGGATTGCTGCCGTCATGAGTTGTTTCATTGCTCATCTCCAGGTCGGTGAGAGAACACCGGGGTTCATGGGCCCACCCTAGGAGAAAGACGCGACGTACCGCGTCATCCGTTCGGACGATTGCAGTTGGTCACGCTGCCGGCCGGGCCCGCCGCCAGCTCCTGGTTCATTCGATAGCGGGCAGCAATGTTTGTGTCACAGTCGGCGCGTGGCAACGCATACGCCCATGGCTGCGAGTCAATGCGTCCACGTCCTGACTACGCATTGGCGAAATACCGGTTCGGCGGACGCCTGAGGCCGAGGTTCTCGCGCAGCGTTCTGCCTTCGTATTCGCGGCGGAAAATGCCGCGCCGCTGCAGCTCCGGCACCACGCGCGCGACGAAATCGTCGAGCCCGCCCGGCAGGTAGGGGAACATCACGGTGAACCCGTCGCACGCCTCGGAGGTGAGCCATTTCTCCATCTCGTCGGCGATCGTCTGCGCCGTCCCCACCATGGCCAGGCCGGAATAGCCGCCGAGCCGCTGCGCGAGCTGGCGCACCGTGAGGTTCTCCTTCCGCGCCAGGGCGATGGCGCGCTCGCGACCGCTCTTGCTGGCATTGCTCTCCGGGATGTCGTCCGGCAGCGGCGCGTCGGGATCGAAGCCGGAGGCATCGTGGCCGAGCGCGATCGACAGCGACGCAATGGCGTTGGCATAGTCGACCAGGCCGTCGAGCCGCGCCCGCTTGTCGCGCGCCTCCTCCACGCTGTCGCCGACCACGACGAAGCAGGCCGGCATGATCTTCATGTCGTCGCGCGCGCGGCCGAGCTTCTCCATGCGGCCCTTGACGTCAGCGTAGAAGGCGCGGCCCGCCTCGATATTGCTCTGCGCCGTGAACACGGCTTCCGCCGTTTCGGCCGCGAGCTCACGTCCGGCGTCGGAGGCGCCGGCCTGCACGATCACCGGCCAGCCTTGCACCGGCCGCGCGATGTTGAGCGGCCCGCGCACCGAGTAGTGCTTGCCCTTGTGGTCGAGCACATGCAGTTTCTGCGGATCGAAATAGATGCCGTGCTCGGCATCGCGGATGAAGGCATCGTCGGCCCAGGAATCCCACAGGCCGGTGACCACATCATAGAACTCGCGGGCGCGGCGGTAGCGCTCGCCGTGCTCGACGTGTTCGGTCAGGCCGAAATTGAGCGCCGCGTCCGGATTGGACGTGGTGACGATGTTCCAGCCGGCGCGGCCGCCGCTCAAATGGTCGAGCGAGGCGAAGCGCCGCGCCACGTGATAGGGCGCGTCGAACGTGGTCGAGCCGGTGGCCACGAGGCCGATATGATCGGTCACCATGGCGAGCGCCGACAGCAGCGTGAACGGCTCGAACGACGTCACCGTGTGGCTGCGCTTGAGCGCGTCGAGCGGCATGTTGAGCACTGCGAGATGGTCGGCCATGAAGAAGGCGTCGAACCTGGCCCGCTCCAGCGTCTGCGCGAAGCGCTTCAGGTGCGCGAGGTTGAAGTTGGCGTCCGGAAAGGCGCCCGGATACCGCCAGGCGCCGGTGTGGATGCTCGCCGGGCGCATGAAGGCGCCGAGCCGGAGTTGCCGCTGCTGTGTCATGAACGCCTCGTATTGTCGCTCTCTGTCGTCATTGCCTGGCCTGGCCCGGCAATCTATCCTTCGGGTAGATTCTTCTGATGGATGCGCGGGTCAAGCCCACGCATGACGAGTTGACTTCGCTGGGCATGTGTTAATTCATCCGCATGTACGGCGTTTGGGCTCGACCCGGCCGCCGAGTTTTTTCGGCGCGACCGCGCGGTAGCTCTGGAGAATCCAGTCCTGCAGCAGGTCGAGGGGCGGCTTGTCGCGTTTGGCGAAGCGCGCCGTGATCCAGCGGGCGCGGCCCAGGCCATAGCCGGTCGGCGCGGTGAACGGCAGCGTCAAGGCCATCTCGAACGAGACCGGCAGTTTCACGCTCACGCGCAGCTCCCCGTCCTGTCCGCCCATGAACACAAAAATCTTGCCGCGCACCTTGATGACGCGCTCGCCCCAGGGAAACTCCTCGCGCGCTTCCGGGAAGCGTAACGCGTAGTCGCGCAGGATCAATTCGGCCTTTTTGCCCCCAGCCTTTGCCATGTTGGCCTTGCGTGCTATGGAGCCAATAGGCCTTCGTTCATGCCCGGGCAATGCAGGATATCGTGATGGCACGCAGACCGAGCGACCCGCGCGCGGCCGCCGAAGCGGCGTTCAAGGCGGCAACCACCAAGCCGACGGACCTCGCCAAGGGTCCAGCGCAGCCCGTCAGCACGAGTCCGTCGTTGCCGGGCGTCAAGGAACAGGTTTCGCTGCGCATCGATCGCGACGTGCTCGACCATTTCCGGGAGGGCGGGCCGGGCTGGCAGGAGCGCATCAACGCCGCCCTGCGCAAGGCCGCCGGCCTGTGAGCGGGCAGAACCTCTTGCGGATGGAGCTTTGACGTGGCGGACAACGCAAAGAAGAACCAGGCGGAGACCAAGAACGCGCAGCGTGCCGCCGAGGGCCGCAAGGCCATGGCAGATTATGAAGCCGAGGCTGCAGCCATTCGCGCCAAGACCGAACGGCTGCGGGCGCTGCGCCTCGCCAAGGAAGCGGCCGAGGGTGCCGCCGGCCCGGCGCCGAAGAAATCAGCCGCGCCAAGGAGCAAGGCGGCCAAGCCCCCCAAGGGCGCGTCCTCGACCTTGGCGCATTGGCTGCAGGACCAGCAGAAGGGCGGCCGGCGCACCTGACGGCGAGCCCGGGTTTCAGCCGCACCTGCATCATTCGCATTGCGCTTGCGCGCGCCCGGGCTACGCTGTCGGGCACATCTTTGGTGCACGGAGGGCCGCGCCATGTCGGGTGACCGCAGGGATTTCCTCACGGCAAGTCTGTTACTGGCCGGAACCGCAAGTCTCCTCGGCTGCGGGTTGGCGCCCATGGCGGCGCGCGCTCAGACCCTGGGTCCGATGCGCCGCGCGAACCGTTACGACGACACCTTCCTTCACGAGCGCAAGCCGTTCGCGTGGCCCGGCAACAAGACGCTGGCCGTGTGGATCGCGCCCAACGTGGAGGTCTGGCATTACGACTTGCCGGGCGGACAGGCGATATCTCCCAACACGGCGAACCGCGTGCCGGACGTCGTCAACTATGCCTGGCGCGAATACGGCATCCGCGTCGGCCTGTGGCGCATTGCCGACGTGCTGGATGCGGCCGGCGTCAAGGCGACCGTGGCGCTGAACTCGCAGGTGTGCGAGGCTTTTCCCAGGGCCGTGGAGCAGATGAACCGGCGCGGCTGGGAGTTCATGGGCCACGGCACCACCAACAGCGAAAGCCTGGCCGGCCTGAGCCCGGACAAGGAGCGGGAGGTCATCCGCCACGTCCTCAAGACGATCGAGCAGGCGACGGGACGCCGGCCGCGCGGGTGGCTCGGCACCGGCCTGACCCAGACCTACAACACGCTCGACATTCTCGCCGAGGAGGGCGTGACCTATTGCGGCGACTGGAACAGCGACGACCAGCCCTATCCCATGAAGGTGAAGAGCGGGAAGCTGTTTTCCATCCCGTATTGCATGGAGATCAACGATATCCCGTTGTTCATCCGCAAGGGCTACACCGGCGAACAATATTTGCGGTCGGTGCTCGATCAGTTCGAGCAGCTCTATGCCGACAGCGAGAAGCAGCCGCGGGTGATGGGTATTCCGCTCCA
>DATFWC010000603.1:0-7253 GCA_035259885.1 Xanthobacteraceae bacterium | reverse complement strand
GGTGCGCACGTCGATCCGACCGGACGTCTTCTGCGCCGGCAGGAGATACATCCGGGCCGCGCTGCGCCGCAGCCCACGGTGGATGCAGCGCTGGAGATAGCCGACGCCGGGCTGGGACGCGCCATTGTAGTCGGGGTTGCGGGGAATATTGAGGCCGACCGCCCCGGCGATGAACGCCTCGCAGATCTCGTGCGGCCAATCGAGGTCGGTCACCGGAATGTTGCCGTCGCGACCGCGATAAAGGTCGTCACCTTCGCCGATCCGCCGCTCAAACCGCTTGAAATAGGGCAGGAGGTCGGCGTAGCCCCAGCCCGCGTTGCCGCGCTGCGCCCAGCTGTTGAAATCGTCAGCCTGGCCGCGGTTGATGATCATGCCGTTGATCGAGCTCGATCCGCCGACCGTGCGGCCGACCGGGACGATGACCGAGCGTCCGTTGACGTTCGGTGACGGCTCGGTCTTGAACTGCCAAGTGTAGGCTTCATTGAACATGATTTTGATGAAGCCCGCCGGAATATGAATATACGGGTGCCGGTCGGGTGGACCGGACTCCAGGGCACAGACGGTGATGCCGGGATCTTCCGACAGGCGAGCGGCGACGATGGACCCTGCAGCACCGGTCCCGACGACGACGTAATCGAAGCTTGATGTCGACTGCGGTTGTTGATCATGCATCATATTGCGCCGCTTCAGTACATCTGTCCCCCGCCCAGGGAGCGCATGGCACGATATAGAATTGGCAGGGATCAGTCAGCGGCAATGGCGAGCAGAATGAGGAATTTGCAACGAACAGCGGCCTGAAGTCTGCTGTCGTCAGAAGCGAACATTTGCTGCTTGGGAGGGCAGGGCCGTGCTCAAGCAAGCGAGATGGCCGGGAAGAGCGCGGCCACGACGGGCAGGTGCTGTCGAAGGCCTCAAAATGTCGACTTGAGCTTCAGGTGATCGAGCCGGTTCATCGACTTGACGTCGACGCGGCGTTTCTCGTCGTCGTGCAGCACGTCGAGCGGCACGGCGATGCCGGCCGGGCCCACGGCCCAGACTTTGCGGTAGAGATCGGCCAGGCTGAAGGTCTTCTCGCCGTTGACCGCGACGATGATGTCGCCGCGCTCCAGGCCCGCCTGCTCGGCCGGGCCGCCCGGCGTCACCTTGGTGATGATCAGCTTTCCGTGCGCCTCGCTGGTGTTTACGCCCAGCCACGGCCGCGGCGCCCCGGCCGCGCGGCCGTCGGCGATGAGGTCGCCAAGGATCGGCGGCAGCCGGTCGATCGGCACGAACATGTTGCCCGGATTGCCGTCGCCGGATCCCGACGCGTCGCCAACGATGAGCGAGCCGACGCCGACCAGCTTGCCGTCGCGATTGATCAGCCCGGCGCCGCTCCACGCCGGATGCGGCGGCGACGTGAAGATCGCCTCGTCGAGCAGGTATTCCCAGCTGCCGGCGAACTCGCGCTTGGCCACCACGTGCACCGGCGCCACCATGTCGGCGCCGCCGTAGCTCGCCACCAGGACCGGGTCGCCCTGCTTGACGTCGGCGGACCTGCCGAACGCCAGCGGCTTGAGCTTCAGCGGCTCGATGGCGCGCAGGAGGCCGAAGCCGGTCTCGTGGTCGTAGCCGACGATGTTGGCCGGCACCGTGCGGCCCGCATTGGTGATGACCTCGGCGGCATGCGCCTCGACCATCAGATAGCCGATGGTCAGCACCAGCCCGTCGGCGTCGATGACGATGCCAGAACCTTCGCGCTCGCGCCCGAGATTCTCGACCGTGCGCCCGTCGGGATTGATGAAGGTCTTGATCCGCACCACCGCCGAGACGAGTTCGTCGAGCGCGCCGCCGGCATCGGGCCGGGCGGGCGCCTGCGCCTGCGCCGGACAGGCCAGCAGTGCCGTCAACAACGTCGCGCGGATGATGTGCCGGATCATGGCGAGCCTCGGACACGATGATTCGTAACACAATGCTGACCGCAGGCTAGCGCAAAACCGCTGCCGCACACGTGGAATTGTCCGCCCCGTGCGGACGGCCGCCGATGCGTCACCTCTTCGCCGCCTTGTGCACCAGCGCGACAAAGCGACGGACCGCCGCCGACGGATCGCCCCGGCGCGTGACCAGGTTGAGCGGCGCGCGCGGGCGAGACCCTTTGATGCGGCGGAACACGACGCCTTCCATGTGCAGCCGCTGCAGCGAGGCCGGCACGATCGACACGCCGAGCGCGGCCGCCACCAGGTTGAGCGTCGAGGTGATGCGCGGCGCCTCCTGCCCTACCGTCGGGCTGAACCCGGCGGCGTGGCAGGCCGCGATGATCGTGTCGTAGAGGCCCGGCCCGACCGGCCGCCGGTAGAGCACGAAGGTCTCGCCAGCGAGCGCCGGCAGCGGCAGCGGCGTCTTGCCGGCGGCCAGCGCGTGGCCGGTCGGCAGCACCGCCAGCATCTCCTCCTCCAGCAAGGCAAGCACGGCGAGGCCGGCCGGATCCGCCACCGGCGAGCGGATGAAGGCGGCGTCGACGGTCTCGCCGCGCAGGGCGGTGACCAGCTCGCTGGTGCCGGCCTCCTCCAGCACCAGCGACACCAGCGGAAAGTTTTGGCGGAAGGCGCGCAGCACGCGCGGCACGAATGGATGAAACGGCGCCGAGCTGGTGAAGCCCACGGCGATGCGGCCCTGCTCGCCGCGCGCGGTCCGCCGCGTCCTGACGAACGCATGGTCGACCTGGGCCAGGATCGCGCGCGCATCGGCGAGGAAGGCGCGGCCGGCGTCGGTGAGCTCGACGCCGCGCGGCTTGCGGCGGAACAGCAGGACATCAAGCTCGCGCTCGAGCGCCCGGATCTGGTTGCTGAGCGGCGGCTGCTGGATGCCGAGCCGCTCCGCCGCGCGGGTGACGTGGCCTTCCTCGGCGACCGCCAGGAAGTAGCGCAGGTGGCGAAGCTCCATGCTGCCATACCTATCAGATATGGATTATGCCGTCTCCATATTATCGATCCACGGACGCGATCGGCGTAAGCTCAGACCATGGCGAACGCCTTGACGGTTCAATTCCTAGCGTGGGTGGCGGAACGGCCGCGCACCCGCGCCGACGCCATGGAAGCCTGGCGCAGCTCGTGTCCGCGCCTGACGATCTGGGAAGACGCCACGATCGACAGGCTCATCTGCATCGAGAACGGGCACGTCGTGCTCACGGCGCGCGGCCGCACCATGTTGGATGGGGCGTGGGAACTGGCCGGCCAGCGCCGGCCGGCAACGCCGAAAGGCGCCGGGCAGGATCCGTCGTTCGGGCGCGCCGCCGCCGCGAGGATGCGCACGCCGTAGCTGGCAGTATCGAATCCGTCACGCGCCGACGACAGGGGCGTCGTGAGCGCGCCCCGCCATTGCGTCAGTGCCGTTGACCCACCGCCATCGGCCTGTGCTAGAGGTGGCCTGCATGAGGCCCGCCGCCTGATTGCGGAATCATGCGGATTTGTCCTGCCCTCATGCGGTTGCCGAGCCGATGAGCACCGAGCGCTACAACGCCAGCGAGGCCGAGCCGCGTTGGCAGAAGGTCTGGGAGGAACGCGGAATCTTTGCCACCGCGAACTCCGACCCGCGCCCGAAATACTACGTGCTGGAGATGTTCCCGTATCCGTCGGGACGCATCCACATGGGCCACGTGCGCAACTACACGATGGGCGACGTGGTCGCGCGCTACAAGCGCTCCATGGGGCTGAACGTGCTGCATCCCATGGGCTGGGACGCGTTCGGCATGCCGGCCGAGAATGCCGCCATCGAGCGCAAGGTCCATCCGAAAGCCTGGACCTATGACAACATCGCGGCCATGAAGTCGCAGCTCAAGTCAATGGGGCTGTCGCTCGACTGGGCGCGCGAGGTCGCCACCTGCGACCCGGCCTACTACCGCCATCAGCAGAAGATGTTTCTCGACTTCCTGCGCGCCGGCCTGGTCGAGCGCAAGCAGTCGAAGGTGAACTGGGATCCGGTCGACCAGACCGTGCTGGCCAACGAGCAGGTGATCGACGGCCGCGGCTGGCGCTCCAACGCGCCGGTAGAGCAGCGCGAGCTCACCCAGTGGTTCTTCAAGATCACGGCGTTCTCCGAGGACCTGCTGCGCGCCATCGACCGGCTCGACCGCTGGCCGGAAAAAGTCCGGGTCATGCAGCGCAACTGGATCGGCCGCTCGGAAGGCCTGCTGGTGCGCTTCGCGCTCGACCCCGCCACGGCGCCGCCGGGCGAGAACGAGCTGAAGGTGTTCACTACGCGGCCCGACACCCTGTTCGGCGCCAAGTTCATGGCGGTGGCACCCGACCATCCGCTGGCGACGGCGGCCGCGAAGGACAATCCGGCGCTCGCCGAATTCATTGCCGAATGCAAGCGCCAGGGCACCGCGCAGGAGGTCATCGAGACGGCGGAAAAGAAGGGTTTCGACACCGGCATCCGGGCGATCCATCCGTTCGACCCGGCGTGGAAGCTGCCGGTCTATGTCGCCAACTTCATCCTGATGGATTACGGCACCGGCGCCATCTTCGGCTGCCCGGCGCACGACCAGCGCGACCTCGACTTCGTCAACAAGTACGGGCTGGGGGCAATCCCGGTCGTGTGCCCCCCAGGCGTCGATCCGACCAAGTTCGAGATCACCGATGTCGCGTATGACGGCGACGGCACCATGATCAACTCGCGCTTTCTCGACGGCCTGACGGTCGAGCAGGCGAAGGAGGAAGTGGCGCGCCGGCTCGAGAGCGAGATCCGCGGCAATGCGCCGGTGGGCGAGCGCCAGGTGCAATACCGCCTGCGCGACTGGGGCATCTCGCGCCAGCGCTATTGGGGCTGCCCCATTCCGATCATCCACTGCGATGCCTGCGGCGTCGTGCCGGTGCCGGAAAAGGATCTGCCCGTCGTGTTGCCCGACGACGTGACCTTCGACCGGCCGGGCAATCCGCTCGACCGCCATCCGACCTGGAAGCACGTGGCCTGCCCGCAGTGCGGCGGAGCGGCGCGACGCGAGACCGACACGATGGATACGTTCGTCGATTCGTCGTGGTACTTCGTGCGCTTCACCGATCCATGGATCGCGACGGCGCCGACCAGCCGGCCGGTGGCCGATCGCTGGCTGCCGGTCGACCAGTACATCGGCGGCATCGAGCACGCGATCCTGCACCTCCTGTACAGCCGCTTCTTCACCCGCGCCATGGAGGCCACGGGCCATGTCGGCCTCGACGAGCCGTTCGCCGGCCTGTTCACTCAGGGCATGGTGGTGCACGAGACCTACCAGAAGCAGGACGGCAGCTTTGCCATGCCGTCCGAGGTCAAGGTGGAGGTCAATGGCGAGCACCGGCGGGCCACGCTGCTGGCCACCGGCGAAGAAGTGAATATCGGTTCAATCGAAAAGATGTCGAAGTCGAAGCGCAATACGGTCGACCCCGACGACATCATCACGACCTACGGGGCCGACGTCGCGCGCTGGTTCATGCTGTCCGATTCGCCGCCCGACCGCGACGTGATCTGGACCGAGGAGGGAGTCCAGGGCGCCTGGCGCTTCGTGCAGCGGCTGTGGCGCCTGATCGGCGAGGCGGCGGAGCTCGGCGCCACCGCGCCGGCGGAGCGGCCGCAGGACTTTTCGGCGTCTGCGCTGGCGGTGCGCAAGACCGCCCACGGGGCGCTGGCCAAGGTGTCGGAGGCGATCGAAAGGCTGCATTTCAACGTCTGCCTCGCCTACATCCGCGAGTTCTACAACACGCTCAATGCCGCCATCGGGGAGGTGGGGGCGAACGGCGGCGGCCCGACGCCGGACTTCGCCTGGGCGGTGCGCGAGGCGGCCGACATCCTGGTGAAGCTGTTCCACCCGATGATGCCGCACCTGGCCGAGGAGTGCTGGGCGGCGCTCGGTCACAAGACCCTGGTAGCCGAGGAGCCGTGGCCGCCGGTGGAGGAGGGGCTCCTGATCGAGGACACGATCACGTTGCCGGTCCAGGTCAACGGCAGGAAGCGCGCAGAAGTCACAGTGCCGCGAAATGCGCAAAATTACGAGATCGAGGCTGCCGTTTTGGTCCTCGATGCGGTACAAAAGGCGCTGGAGGGGAGGGTCCCCAAAAAAGTCATCGTCGTCCCGCAGAGGATCGTCAATGTGGTGGGGTGACCTTGCGCGCGTGATCCGGCCGGCCGCTGCCATGATGCTGGCGGGGATGGTGGGGGCGTGCTTCCAGCCGCTCTACGGGGAGCGCGCCCCGGGCGGCGGCTCGACCGTGCGTGATGCGATGGCGGCCGTGGACATCGAGCAGATCGATGCCCCCAAGGGAACGCCGCTGTCGCGCATCGCCGTGGTGACGCGCAACGAACTGGTGTTCGACATGCAGGGGGGCGCCGGCCAGGCGCCGCCGACGCACAAGCTGGTGGTGCGTCTCGTGCCCACCAAGAACACGATCATTCTCGACCCGATTACGCTGCGCAACGAGTTCGAGAGCTTTGGGCTCGACGCCAACTATCGCATGGTCGAGATCGTCTCCGGCAAGACCGTGGTCACCGGCAGCGCCACCACGCGCGTGACCTACAATGTGCCCGGCCAGGAGCAGCGCTACGCCCGCGAGCGCGGCCTGCGCGACGCCGAGACCCAGGCGGCGAAACAGATTGCCGACCAGATCCGGTCGCGGCTCGCCTCCTACTTCGTCGCCGGAACGTAAGGCGATTGTTTCACGGACGCGCTGCTTTTGACGCAAGGCAAAGCCACTTGCGCCACCTCGCCTTGAAAAGGGGAGGTGGAGCAGGCGGCGCGCGAGTAGCTACGTTCGCAATCTGAGAATGGGCAAACGAGCATCATGGTCGCGTTGAAGGGCGGCGAGATCGACGCGTTCGTGGCGCGGCCCGATGCGGCGCGGCCGGCCGTGCTCGTGTTCGGGCCCGACCTCGGCCTGGTGCGCGAGCGTGCCGAAGCGATCATCCGCGCCAGCGTCGACGATCCACGCGATCCGTTCGCGCTGGTGCGGCTCGACGGCGACAACGTCGCTGGCGATCCGGCACGACTCGTCGACGAGGCGCAGACGGTGCCGCTGTTCGGCGGCCGTCGCGCCATCCACCTGCGCGCCGGCGCGAAAAACATTCTTCCGGCGGTCGAGGCGCTGCTCGCGCTCACGCTGCGCGACTGCCGCGTCGTCATCGAAGCCGGCGACCTCAAGCGCAGCGCGCCGCTGCGCGTTGTCATCGAGCGCCACAAGGCGGCGGTCGCGCTGCCGTGCTACGCCGACAGCGAGCGCGATCTGGCGCGCCTGATCGACGACGAGATGCGT
>DATFWC010000602.1:0-2620 GCA_035259885.1 Xanthobacteraceae bacterium | reverse complement strand
GTGCCGCGCGCGGCCTGGCGCGCCACAAAACTGTCGCCCGGCGATGCGGTCGAGATCGTCCGCGCGCAGCAGGGGGGCTGACATGAGCGCCGATCCGCTGGTCATCGCCGGCCGCGAGTTCCGCTCGCGCCTGTTCCTCGGAACCGCCGGCTATCCCAACCAAAAAATCATGCTCGACGCGGTGGCGGCGAGCGGGACCGAGATGGTCACGGCCTCGATCCGCCGCATCAGCCTGGCCGGCGAGGAGGAGAGCCTGACTGAACTGCTCGCCGGGCGCGCGCATTTCCTGCCCAACACGGCTGGCTGCCAGACCGCCAAGGATGCCGTGCTCACCGCCGAGCTGGCGCGCGAGGCGCTCGGCACCAACTGGATCAAGCTGGAGGTGATCGGCGACCGCGAGCTGCTCTACCCCGACGTCGAAGGGTTGGCCTCCGCCACCGAGACGCTGGTCAGGAATGGGTTCGTGGTCCTGCCCTACTGCAACGACGACCCGGTGACCTGCGCCAGGCTGGCCGATCTCGGCGCTGC
Source organism: Xanthobacteraceae bacterium (assembly GCA_035259885.1). GTDB lineage: Bacteria > Pseudomonadota > Alphaproteobacteria > Rhizobiales > Xanthobacteraceae > DATFWC01. Next base: position 2,092 of record DATFWC010000602.1, on the reverse strand, counting down.
CGCCGTCATGCCGCTGGGCTCGCTGATCGGCACCGGCCTCGGCATCGGCAACCCGCACCTGATCGAGCTGATCTGCAGCCGTTCGGCCGTGCCGGTCGTGCTCGACGCCGGCATCGGCACCGCGTCCGACGCCACACTCGCCATGGAGCTCGGCTGTGCCGCCGTGCTCTTGAATACGGCGGTGTCGAAGGCGCAGGACCCGGTGCGCATGGCAGCCGCCATGCGGGCGGCGGTGGAAGCCGGATGGCTGGCCCGGCTGGCCGGCCGCATCCCGAAACGCCCGCACGCCGAACCGTCGAGCCCGCAGTTCGGCCTGGTGGGGACGTAAGCGTGCATGTCCCGGATGCTGTGCAGCATGGAGCGAAGCGGAATGGCGCGCTGCAGATCCGGGATCCCGGTTCTCTTTCTGAAAACGGGGATTCCCCCTCTGCTGTGCGTCGTTGCACGCGGCACCGCGCGCGGGGCAGATAGGCCGTGACCAAGCGACTTCCGCAACCGCCGCTCCTCGTCATAACCGATCGCCAGCAGGCCCGCCGGCCCCTGGACGACATCCTGGCCGCCAGCTTTGCGGCCGGCTGCCGCTGGGCGAGCGTGCGGGAAAAGGATTTGCCGCCGGGTGAGCAGGTTGCGCTCGCGCAGCGGCTGCGCAGCGTCGCGCGCGACTGGAACGCGTGGCTCACCCTGCATGGCGATCCCGCGCTGGCGCTGGAAGCCGGCCTTGACGGCGTCCACCTCGCCGCCGGAGGCGATGCGGCGGCGGCGCGCAAGGGGATGGGGAAGGGGGCCTTGATCGGTGTCTCGGTCCACACGGCGGAGGAGGCGGCGCAGCTCGATGCCGGTTTGATCGATTATCTCATTGCGGGGCCGGCCTATGCCACCGCCAGCAAGCCTGGCCATGGACCGGTCCTCGGCATGGTGGGCATCGGAAAAATCTCGGAAGCGACCGCGGTGCCGGTGATCGCCATCGGCGGCATCACGCCCGGCGCGGTCGCCGACATGCATATCGCCGGCGCCGTCGGCATCGCCGTCATGGGCAGCATCATGCGGGCCGAGCGGCCGCAGCAGGAGGTCGAGCGGCTGATCGCGGCGGTGGCGCCGGACAGCCTGTAGCATACCGCCTTGCGGCGGCTGCCCCTGGTGTCGCAGGCAAAGCGCCGGCCGCCGCGGCGCAGGATCACCCGCGCTCCTCGCCCTGATCCAGAATATCGCGAACGCGGGCCGCCAGGTGGGTCTGCGTGATCGGCTTTTGCAGGAGCTCCACGCCTTCATCCAGCCGCCCGTGGTGCACGACGGCGTTGCGCGAATAGCCGGTCATGTAGAGCACCCGAAGGCCTGGCCGGATCTGGAGCGCGCGCTGCCCGAGTTCGCGGCCGTTGAGGCCCGGCATGATCACATCGGTGAGCAGAAGGTCGATGCGGTTGGACGGCTGTTCGAGGATGGGGAGCGCGGCGGTCCCGCTCGGCGCGGTCAGCACCGAATAGCCGAGGCCGCGCAGTACCTCGGTCAGGTACTGGCGCAGATCCTGATCGTCCTCGACGATGAGGATGACTTCTCCTCGCTCGCCCCGTCCGACGACGTCGATCTTGTCCTCCGACTCGTCCTCGTTCCGCCGCGTGTAGCGCGGCAGATAGATTTTCACGGTCGTCCCCTGACCGACCTCGCTGTAGATCTTCACGTGCCCGCCCGACTGCTTGACGAAGCCATAGACCTGGCTCAGCCCGAGGCCGGTGCCTTGGCCGAACTCTTTGGTCGTGAAAAACGGCTCGAAGGCGCGGGTGAGCGCGTCGGGCGGCATGCCGGAACCGGTATCGCTGACGCAGATCAGCACGTATTGCCCCGGCGAAAGCTCGGGATTGAGGCGGCAGTAGTCGTCGTCGGCATAGATGTTCGTCGCCTCGAGGGTCACCTTGCCGCCGCCCGGCATGGCGTCGCGCGCGTTGACGGCGAGATTGACCAGGGCGGTCTCGAGCTGGTTGGGGTCGGCCTCGATCTGCCATAAGCCGGCCGCGCCGATGGCCTGGACCTCGATCGTTTCGCCGAGCGATCGCTGCAGGAACTCGGCGGCTCCCGCCAGGAACTTGTTGACGTCGAG
>DATFWC010000601.1:0-2825 GCA_035259885.1 Xanthobacteraceae bacterium | reverse complement strand
TGGTATTGGCGGCCGCGTGGTCTTGCTCCAACTGCTTGCCGAATGAGCGCACGCCGTCGCTTGCGCCCTTCTGCTGGGCGAGCTTGCCCATCTCGATCTCGGCATAGTTTCCCTCGATGGCCTTCTTAAGGAAGGCCTGATCGCCCTTGTTCTGCGCCCGGGCCGCCGGGGCGGCGCACGCCAGCGCGGTCGCCAGACCGACGCTCAGGAACAAGTTCTTCATCATGGCTGACCTCAATCAAAGGTATGGATGCCTCCCACCAGACACAGAACGGTGATGCTGCAAGCGGAGTTCCGCCGCCGGCGCCGACAGTCGATTGTCCCGCCGGCAGTGGTCGACAGGTGCCGGGTGCATGGTTGGAGCGTCTGCCATGCATCGAGGCCGAGGGTGTCCGATCAACAAGAGCGCATAACGTGCCTTAATTCTTGCTGTTTCTTCTGCAAGCCAATTGCCGCGATCAGATTTCCGGAGGGCTCAAAGCCGGCACCGCAGCGGGAACCCGGCAGCGGCCGCGCCGTTCTCGTCGTGGCGGTCAGTCATGACGCGTTACTATTTTCATCTGACCAACGGCACACAGACGCTCGGCGACTCGGAAGGCCTCGAGCTCGCCGGCGATGCGGCGGCGCGCGAAGAAGCGCGGATGTTTGCCAACGATCTCGCGACCGGCAAGCTGATGGCCGAGCGCAACTGGTCGGGATGGATGGTGACCATTGCGGACGAAAGAGGACAGCCGGTGGATTCCATCCCGATTGCCGAGACTGACACCGGATAAACGTCGACAATCGCACGGCGGAGCGCCCGGTCCAACAGCGCCGCGCCGAACGGCGACATGGCGAGGGGCCGCCCACCGGACGGCCCCTCGATCGCTTCACGTCATGCGCAATGCTACTCGATGATGCGAATCACGCGCCGCGTGCTGGGCTCGATGATGACGCGGCGATTGTTGACCACCGCAAAACTGTACTTGTCCTGGCGAGGAATCGTCCGCAACTGGACCGTGCCGGGCAGCGTCGCACCGACCCGGAGATCGCCTTCGATGGCGACCGAAGGAACATGCTCGCGCTGTACGTAAGTGACGACCTCGTCGGGCAGCGTCGATCCGGTCGTCTCGATGACCGTGGTCTGCGCCGATGCCAGCGCCGGCCACAGGACGGCGGCCGCGATCATTCCGCCAAGCACATGCTTGTTCATGTTGACCTCCGTTGGACGGGTACGCCCAGACAACGCACACATCATCGTGGATGTTCCCGCGAACGGCGCGCCTGCGCATGCGACAAGGGCAACAAAACAACCAAAGCGATCAGACAAACGCAATATTGTCGCAGGAACGCTGCGGCGTGTGTTGGCGTTGGCCGGCGGGATAGGGTGGCTCCAACATTGGGGGCGACCATGAACGACTGGAAGTCTATTACCACGGCGCCGTTTGATCAGGACGTTCAGCTTTGGGTCATTGACCGGTTCGGATCGCGCGCCCTCGCGTTTCCGTGCCGCCTCACGGACAAGGGATGGATCAATTCGAAGCTGAATGTCGCACTGGCGGCGACGATCAGGCCTTCGTATTGGCGCGAGTGGCCGGCGAGCGGCAGCGAGAATCCTGACCCGCCGCACGCGAGCTAGGGTCTGCCGGTCCGGCGGGCGAGGCAAGCGCGTGATGCCCAGAAAGGCGGCACCGGCAAGGGCGGCGCGCGCTGACGATCGGCGCAGAAGCGTAGAAGACAATTCGGATCAGACTCGGGGGACCGACGCGGTCCAATGCTCTTTATTGTCTGCATATCTGTCGAACGGAACTGCACCCGCGACGCCCGCGTTGACACAGTGAGGGATTTGACGCTGGAGGATCACTATGCGCTCGTCTTCATGGATGCTCGCCGCCGCTGCGGCCATTGCGATCGTCTCGCTCGCGCCGCGTGCAGAAGCAGCCGCGTCGTCCGGCAGCGCCGATGTGGTGAGCGCCGCGTCGCGCTACCATCACGGCCGCCATCACTGGCACCGCGGTTTCTCGGGCTCGCGCGTCTACGCGCCGAACAACTTCAGGCCCACGGGTTCAGAGGCCTACGACGCCCAGCAGGGCCTCGGCGGCAAGTTCGGCGGACGCTGAGCCTCAGCAAGAACGCCTGAAGGAACGGCATCGAGCCAAAACGGCTCGATGCCGTTCCTGCGTCTTGGCGCCGCATTCTCGTATTCCGCTGGAAGCAATCGGGCGCCGCTGGACAGAATCCGTGCGTAGAATATGCGTTCTCGGGGCCGTGCTCGGGCTCGCCGGCAGTTGCGTCACGGAGAGGGACATGAAGCATGGGTTGCCCAAGGCGATCCTGACGTTTGTCGCAATGCTGGCGCCGACGTCCGGCGCGCTGGCGCACACCGGCGCCGGCGTGGCGGTAGGCCTGCAGAGCGGCTTCCTCCATCCGGTGACCGGCCTCGATCATCTGGTCGCCATGGTGGCGGTGGGCCTGTGGGGCGCGCAGCTTGGCAGCCCGGCGATTTTCATTCTCCCGATCACGTTCCCGCTGGTGATGGCGTTCGGCGGACTTCTGGGCATTGTCGGCTTCACTTTGCCGTTCGCCGAGACCGCGATCGCGCTTTCGGGGATCGCGCTCGGCCTGCTGGTGACGCTGCGCGCTCGCCCGCCGCTCGCCGTGGCGATGCTGATCGTCGGCGCCTTCGCGATCTTCCATGGCTACGCCCATGGCCGCGAGTTGCCCAACGCGGCCGACCCCCTCGCCTATGCGGTCGGCTTCGTGGTCGCGACCGGTCTCCTGCATCTCTGCGGCATCCTGATCGGCCTGCTGGTGCGCTGGCCGTTGGGCGAGCAGGCGGTGCGCGC
>DATFWC010000600.1:0-2952 GCA_035259885.1 Xanthobacteraceae bacterium | reverse complement strand
ATCGAGGCGGCGCCTTCCGGCGAGATGACGCTGTAGATCGCGTGTTCCAGCATGAGCACGCGGTTCGCCGTGGCGATCGCGATGGCGCCGCCGGAGCCGCCCTCGCCGACGATGACCGCCACATTCGGCACGCCCAGCTGCAGGCAGGCCTCGGTCGAGCGAGCGATGGCCTCGGCCTGGCCGCGCTCCTCGGCGCCGATGCCCGGATAGGCGCCGGCGGTATCCACCAGCGAGAGGACCGGAATGGCGAAACGGTCGGCCAGCTCCATCAGCCGCGCCGCCTTGCGATAGCCTTCTGGGCGCGCCATGCCGAAATTGTGCCGGATGCGGCCTTCGGTGGTGGAGCCCTTCTCGTGGCCGACGATGCAGACACTCTCGCCACGGAAGCGGCCGAACCCGCCGACGATCGCCTCGTCGTCGCCGAACTTGCGGTCGCCGGCGACCGGCGTGAAATCGCTGATCAGAGCGTTGACGTAGTCCAGGCAGTGCGGCCGCTGCGGGTGGCGCGCCACCTGCGTCTTCTGCCACGGCGTGAGGTTGACAAACAGCGACTTCAGCGCCTGGGTGGCGCGGGCCTCAAGGCGCTCGATCTCCTCGCCGATCGCCACCGCGTCGCCGCTCGCCTGCATGGCGCGCAGCTCCTCGATCTTGGCCTCGAGCTCGGCGACCGGCTTTTCGAAGTCGAGATAGCTGCGCATCGGGCCTCAGAGCGGCGACATGCGGGAATCCCCCCAAATTCAAGCTTGTTGCGTAGCGCGCCGGGCCGGTAGCCACAAGTCGAGCCGCCGCCGCGAGCCGCCGGGAGGCGCTAATCCTCCCCCAGCGGGTGCAGGTCGCGCACGAGACTCTTCAACCGCTCTTCCAGCACGTGGGTGTAGATCTGCGTCGTCGAGATGTCGGAATGGCCCAGGAGCGTCTGCAGCGAGCGCAGGTCGGCGCCGTTCTGCAGCAGGTGGCTGGCAAAGGCATGACGCAGCACGTGCGGGCTCACCTGGCTTGTGCGCAAGCCCGCCGACGGCGCCAGCGCCTTGAGCTCGCGGGCGAAGTGCTGGCGCGTGAGGTGTCCGCTTTCGCCGAAAGACGGGAACAGCCAGCGCGATTCGCGCCCCGCCTCGCGCAACAGCGCAAGGTAGTCGGCCATGGCCCGCTTGGCGGCATCGTTGAGCGGCACCATGCGCTCGCGGTCGCCCTTGCCGCGCACGATCAGCATGCGCGCTCCGCGGCGTGCCGCCGAGGCCGGCAGCGCCACCAGTTCGGACACGCGCAGACCCGTGGCGTAGAGCACCTCGATGAGGCAGGCCAGCCGTGCCGCACGCACGCGCGAGGTGGCCGACGCGTGCTCGCCCGACATCGCTTCGCGCGATGCCGCAAGCAGGCGATCGACCTCGGCGATCGACAGAATTTTTGGCAGCGCCTGCGCCCGTTTCGGGCCTTCCAGCACGGCGGCGGGATCGTCCTGGCGATGCCCCTCGGCATAAAGAAAGCGATAGAGCTGGCGAATCGCCGAGAGCCGCCGCGCGATCGACGAGGCCTTGAAGCCCTTCTTGGCCAGTCCCGCCAGGTGACCACGCAAGTCGTCGCTGCTGGCGGTCGCGATGGTTGCGCGCTTGCTGGTCAGATACTGGGTGAAATTGTCGAGGTCGCGCCGGTAGGCCGCCAGCGTGTTGGCGGCGGCGCCGCGCTCGGCCGCCAGCATGTCGAGAAAGAGGTCGAGGGGCCGGGCATCGGGCGCGGTTGCGGTTGCGGCTCGCACCATGGGCCTGGCGTCAGCGCGGCTTGGCCAGCTTGTCCTGCGGGACCGTCACGGTGATCTCGCGCGGCTTCGGCTCGACCAGGGTAGCGAGGGCGAACACGGCGCCATAGCCAATTCCGCTCAGGATACCGAGGACGACGAGAAGGCGGATCAGGCTCGGCATTGGCCACTCGTGCAGCCCGACCGGAATGGCGAACGCGGGATGCGTTTCGCCACCGGGCCGCGGCTGAATGCTCAGCTCAATCAAACAGATAGGCCGAGCCTACCGCCGCGCATGCGAGCTTTGAGTCGGACCGCGGCGCAGCGGCGACTAGGACCACGTTCCGGCCGCCGTGGCAAGAGGCTGCACCCGGTTGTGTGGACAATGGTATACGGATCCATTGCGTCATTTTTCGGAAGCGGACATGTCGGATACCTTGCACAGACCGGGCGCCGCCGCCGAGAGCGCCATCGTGGCTGCCCTCGCGCAGCGGTCGATCGTGCTCATCGGCATGATGGGGGCGGGAAAGTCTTCGGTCGGGCGAAGGCTGGCGACGCGGCTGGGAATTCCCTTCGTCGATGCCGATTCCGAGATCGAAGACGCGGCGAAAATGACCATCCCGGAGATTTTCGAGAAATACGGAGAAGCCGACTTTCGCTCCGTCGAGGCGCGGGTGATCGCGCGGCTGCTCGACAGCGGACCGCAGGTGCTGGCCACTGGCGGCGGAGCCTTCATGCATCCGGAAACCCGCGCCGCGGTGCGGCACAAGGGCGTCTCGTTCTGGCTCAATGCGGACCTCGACGTGCTGCTGCGCCGGGTCAAGCGGCGTAGCGACCGGCCGCTGCTCAAGACCGCCGATCCGGCCGAGACGCTCAAGCGCCTGATGGCGGAGCGTCACCCGGTCTATGCCGAGGCCGACGTCACCATCCACTCGCGCGACGTGCCGCACGAAAAGATGGTGGATGAAATTCTCGCCGCCCTCGCCCGCCATCTCGGCGTCGCCAACCCGGAGCATGGCGCGCGAGCGGAGGGCGCGCCATGACGGCACCGGTGCTGCTCGCCGAACCGACCAATGTGTGCGTCGCCCTGGGCGAACGCAGCTACGACATTGCCATCGGCCCCGGCCTCATCGCCCGGCTGGGCAGCCGCATCGCCGCCCTGCGCCCCGGCGCGGCGGCCGCCATCGTCACCGACGAGACGGTCGCGCGCCACCATCTCG
>DATFWC010000599.1:0-2680 GCA_035259885.1 Xanthobacteraceae bacterium | reverse complement strand
CGCTCAGCCCACCCATGTAGGTGGCGAAGGCTGGGCTCTTCTGCACCGGACGGAAGATGTTGATGTCGAAGTGCTCGTCGGCGAGAGCTGCGGAAGCAGTGCCGAAGACGAGCGCCGCGGCAAGGATGATCTTGGACTTGGCAGACATGCTGATATCTCCTCTGGCCAAAGTTGTTGTGCTCCGAGACTCGTGCGACGTCTCGGTCTCTACTTTTTCCTGGGGATGAGTTCGCCCCCTCGGAATGCGCAGCGGTGTAGGAGAATTCTGTTTCACTTACCAATCACAACGATGCGCCCGTTCTCACGGATTCTGTGAACGACTCGTGACTGCCGCGCGTGAACCCGCGGCCGTTTTCGTCCGTATCTGGTCGCTTGGGGTCGCGTCGCTGCGCATGGCGCGCCACCCTGACATCGATGGCCTTGCAGGAATCGGCGCGGGGCGGCTAATGCCTCACCCCCGCTCGAGATCGACACACACCATCCCTTCATGCGCGGTACCGTCAGCGAGCGTTACGCAGCCCTCGTGGCGGCAGGCGAAATCGAGCGCGACGCCGCGCAGGAAGCGATCGCCGTCCGGCTGACCGAGCTCAACGCCCGGCTCGGCGAGCACCAGCTGGCGCGCAAGTCGTCGGCGCTCGGGTGGATGTTCGGCCGGCGCGAGAACGGCGCCGGGCAGCTCAAGGGCCTCTACATCTTCGGCGAGGTCGGCCGCGGCAAGACCATGCTGATGGATCTGTTCTTCGCCGCCAGCCCGGTGCAGCGCAAGCGGCGCACGCACTTCCACGAATTCATGCTCGAGGTGCACGAGCGCGTGCATGCCTGGCGCCAACAGGTCAAGCGCGGCGAGGTCAAGGGCGACGATCCGATCCCGCCGGTCGCCGCGGCGCTGGCCGAGACCGCATGGCTGCTCTGCTTCGATGAATTTCACGTCACCGACATCGCCGATGCGATGATTCTCGGGCGCCTGTTCACGCGATTGTTCGAGCACGGCATGGTTGTGGTCGCGACCTCGAACGTCCCGCCCGACGAGCTCTACCGCGACGGACTCAACCGCGACCTGTTCCTGCCCTTCATCGCCCTGCTCGAAAGCCGCATGGACGTGGTGCGGCTGGCGGCGCGCGCCGATTTTCGCCTCGAGAAGCTCGCCGGTGCGCCGGTGTGGTACGTGCCGCCGGACGAAGCCGCCGACGTCGCGCTCGACATGGCGTGGGAGCGCCTGACCGGCGCCTTCGAGGGCGCGCCGCGCGACCTCGCCGTCAAGGGCCGCACCATCAGGGTGCCGCAAGCCGCGCGCGGCGTGGCGCGATTCACCTTCGCGCAGTTGTGCGGCCTGCCGCTCGCCGCCAGCGACTACCTGCGCATCGCCCATGAATTCCACACCATATTGCTGGACCACATTCCGGTGATGGATCACGCGCGGCGCAACGAAGCCAAGCGCTTCATCATCCTGGTCGACACGCTCTACGACCATGCCGTGAAGCTGGTGGCTTCGGCGGAAGCCGAGCCGGATGCGCTCTATCGCGCGACCGAGGGGTTCGAGGCGCAGGAGTTCCGCCGCACCGCGTCGCGCCTGATCGAGATGGGGTCGCAAGCCTACCTGGCGCTGCCGCACGGCCGGCGCACGCCCGCCGCCAGGCAGGGGATTGTCGAGACCTGACGGGCGAAAAGAATCGCCCCTTCCGCTAAGCGCCGTTATCGCTTCGCCGCAACAGCCGCTTGAACGCCCGCAGCGGTGCAGTGACACGCCAGCTCGTCGATCGCTCCAGGTCGCTGATGCGCCGCTGCAGGCGTGTCAGCTCGAAGATCTGATCCGGCGCGCGGCATTGCGGGTCGGCCAGCAGCGCGATCGCGTGATCGACGTCCAGCCGGTGCCCGAGCTTCTCGGCGAAGCGCTCGGCCACGTCGAGGGCGACGTCGCTGAGCCCGTACAGCTCGCACACGATCATCGTCTTGATCGTCTGATCGACATTCACGGGCGGCGGCGGCGTGGCGTAGTTGTCCTTGTGGTCGGCCTCGTCGACGAGATCGCGGCAGAACAGGACGTTGAAGGTGGTCGGCCGGCCCAGCATGTTGGACCCGGTGTCCAGCTTGACATTCCGGCGCGCCAGAGCGCGCTGAAAGCTGGCGCGGGGGATGCGGTTGAAGCCGAGGTCGAAGAACAGGAGATGATGATCCAGCGCGATCTCGGCGATGGTGGCAAAATGGCTCTTGGGATATTCGGGGCTGATGCTGAAGTTCGTTTCGGTTTCGACCGCCAGAACGCCAGCCTGCAGCAGCTCGCGGGCGCCGCGGTAGACGTCCTTCTCGAACCCTTCGACATCCACCTTGAGGAAATCGCAGCGCGGGATCACGCCGGCGGCAAGCAGGCTGTCCAGCCGGCGCACCGGCACCATGCGCGGCTGCTCGGTGGCCGCATCGGCCCGGCTGCCGCCCTGGCGGAACATCGAGCTGGCCGTGGGGTTGGCGGGATTGACGTAGAATTCTCGCTCGCCGTCGGCGGCGCCGATCGCGAAGGCATGGAAGTGGCGATTGGTCCGCCCGGCGTTCTGCTGCTTGAGCTCGTCGATCACTTCGGCGATCGCATCGAAGCCGTGAAACACCAGGTGGTCGTCCAGCAGATCCCAGCGGACGCTGGCGCCGCCCTGCACGCCGACGTCGACGACGCTGAACGCCTCCCGCA
>DATFWC010000598.1:0-3011 GCA_035259885.1 Xanthobacteraceae bacterium | reverse complement strand
CTGGTCCTCCCGGGTTCCCCTGCCGGCGGCGCTTTTCCCGCCGCCAGACACTTCCTAGGACGATACACCAACGTGTACGCTCCGCCATAGCGCCGGGCGCCAATCGGTGCACAAACGAAAGTCTTGGGGTAAACAGGGCTCGGGCGAAGCCAGAGGGGAACGGATGGACGCGACCAGTCAGGCCGTCGCCGGAAAAGCCTTGCGTGCCGACGGCGCAACGCCGCTGCTCGTCGTCGACGACGTGACGCTCCAGTACAAGACCGCCGATCACCTCGTCACAGCGACCTGGAAGGTCGGATTCGAGGTCCATGCCGCCGACCGCTACGTGCTGCTCGGTCCCTCGGGGTGCGGCAAAACGACCATTTTGAAGGCCATCGCCGGGTTCATGGCCCCGGTCGCCGGATCGATCACGCTCGCGGGCCGCACCATCGAGCGGCCCGGCCCCGACCGCATGATGGTGTTCCAGGAGTTCGACCAGCTCCTGCCCTGGCGCACGGTGCTGGGCAACGTGCTGTTCCCGCTCCTGGTCAACCGCCGCCTGCCGCGCGCCGCCGCCGTCGACCACGCGCGCGCCCTGCTCGCCAAGGTCAATCTCAGTCGGTTCGAGGACGTCTATCCGCACATGCTGTCGGGCGGCATGAAGCAGCGCGTGGCCATTGCCCGCGCGCTCGCCATGGAGCCGGCCGTGCTCCTGATGGACGAGCCGTTCGCCGCCCTCGACGCCCTCACCCGCCGCAAGATGCAGGAGGAGCTGGTCGCGCTGTGGGAAGAGGTGCGCTTCACGGTGATCTTCGTCACCCATTCGATCGAGGAGGCGCTGCTGATCGGCAACCGCATCCTGGTGCTCTCCCCGCATCCGGGCCGCGTCAAGGCCGAGCTCAACGCCGGCCATATCGGTTTCTCCGACATGGGCACGGCCGCCTTCGATGCGCTGCAGCGGCGCATCCACGACCTTCTGTTCACCGACAAGATCGAGACCGCGCTCGAGGCCCGTCATGAACGACATAGCTGAACGCACCCTGCCGCCGCTCCGTCCGGAGCGCACGGTTACCCTCGACGCCATGGGCGCCGTCGGCGACGTGGCGCGCCCGCTCGGTCCGATCGAGCGCCTCACCAACATCACGGCGGTGCGCCGGCTGGCGGTGCTGATCGTGCTCGCCGCCGCCTGGGAGGCCTATGCACGGTACATCGCCAACCCGTTGCTTTTCCCCAGCCTGACCGAGACTCTTGAGGCGTTCTGGGACGCGGCCGCGCGCGGGCCGCTGATCGACCGCACGCTGACATCGCTGCAGGTGCTGGCCGGCGGCTATGCGGCCGGTCTGGCGCTCGCCGCAATCATCACCACGGTCGCGGTCTCGACCCGGGTCGGCACCGACCTCCTGTCGACCCTGACGGCGATGTTCAATCCGCTGCCGGCGATCGCGCTGCTTCCGCTCGCGCTCCTGTGGTTCGGGCTCGGCGCCAAAAGCCTGATCTTCGTCATCATCCACTCGGTGCTGTGGGCGGTGGCGCTCAACACCCATTCGGGCTTTATGTCGGTGAGCCCGACCCTGCGCATGGCCGGGCAGAACTGCGGGCTGCGCGGCCTGTCCTACGTGGCGCTGCTGCTGGTGCCGGCGGCGTTTCCCTCGATCCTCACCGGCCTGAAGATCGGCTGGGCCTTCGCCTGGCGCACGCTGATCGCCGCCGAGCTGGTGTTCGGCGCCAGCTCGCGCTCGGGAGGCCTGGGCTGGTTCATCTTCGAGAACCGCAACCAGCTTGAGACCGCGTCGGTGTTCGCCGGCCTGCTCACCGTGATCCTGATCGGGCTGGTGGTCGAGAGCGTGATCTTCCGCGCCATCGAGAACGCCACCGTGCGCAAGTGGGGCATGCAGAGCTGATCGCGGGCCGCAGCCCGGCGGGAGCGCAGCGAAATCCGGGAACGGCTGCGCACCAGCACGGCCCCCCGCGTGCGGGCCGCAGCCCTTGTGACTAAGGAAAGGTCTTGCGCATCCTTCGGCGGGGGCAGGTTCGGAATACACTGCGCTATGCTTCGGTTCATCCGGGCTACGGGAAATCACGTCACGGTACGCGCGGCGCCGACAGGATCCTGTTGTCCATCAGCCATTTGACGCCGCGCGGCCAGGCATAGTTCGCTCCCATCCTGAGGCCAGTGAAATTGTTGGACACGACTGCGCCGCTCTCGGCGTCCCTGACGAGAATCTGCATGGTGTATTCAGTCCGGTTCACCCGCGTGACCACGCCGACCATCGACTGATCGGCGCCGAGTTTCCTGGCCAGTGGGCCATCGCATCCGTTGCAGCGTTGGATGCCCCCTGCCGAATCCACTTCACCCGCGACGCTGCTGGTGTCGAGAATGCTGTAGCGGCCCGAGGCCGAAAGCATGCGGCGCGCCTGTTCCGTTGATTCTCTGAGGTGCTCGGTGTCGATCGCATCCTGGCCAATCATGCCGCCACCAGCGCTTGCGTCATTGAGCTCAAAATCGAAGACGGCAATCTTGACTGGCTCGGCTGCCTCGCACGGCTGAATGGCAAGGACAGTCAACGCGGCCAGGCTCGCCACGAGGCCGATCCGTTCGAGTGTTCTCCTGCAAATGCCGGGATCGTCGAATCCGAGTGCTGTCATGTTGCGCTCCCGCATCGGAGGCGAGGAACAGCGCCACGCCACCTTGTCGTTCAGACGCACGCGTTCCTCCATTTCACGGCGTCCCCATCACCTCGCCCTTGGGCACCACCCCGTAGGGGCGCGCCCAGCCCAGGCCCTCCTCGGTGCGGCCGCGCGGCCGGTATTCGCAGCCGATCCAGCCGGCATAGCCGAAGTGATCCAGCATGGAAAAGATTGCGGGAAAATTCACCTCGCCCTCGTCCGGCTCGTGGCGCGACGGCACGGCGGCGATCTGCACGTGCCCGACCACGGACCGGTGTGCCTCGAACCGCCGGATGAGATCGCCGCTCACGATCTGCACGTGGTAGAAGTCGAACTGAATCTTGACGTTGGGCCGCTCGACCTTG
>DATFWC010000597.1:0-5078 GCA_035259885.1 Xanthobacteraceae bacterium | reverse complement strand
GTCCGCGCCATCGGATTGCGAGGTTGCTAGGTCCGGCAGCCGCGTGGCATGCCGCCGCCGCAACCGCTGCGTACTGGCATTTGGTATGCCCCCCGCCGAGTGACGGCCTTTGTCGGGAGCCGGTCGCAACCTTCCACACCTCCCAGGCGTCTACCTGCGGCTATGGATCGTGAGCGGCTTCTGGATAGACCCCTAATGAAGGAGGAAAAACGATATGAAAAAGTTAAAATGCAGAGACTTGGGTGGTCCGTGTGATGCTGAAATCGTCGGTAACTCGTTTCAGGAAATGGGAAATAACGCAAGAACGCACGTCATGGAGAAGATTAAGAGCGGCGACGAAGCACACAAAGCTGCAGCGGACAAAATGAGAAGCGCATCCCCAGAAGAACAAAGGTCGATGATGGCTGAATACGAAAAGAAATTTAACGAGGCTCCCAGCGTATAAGCCCGCCGAACTCGAGCCCGCGTGCCCTGTCGAGAGCCCGTCGCAGTGACGCGCAGTTCCGGTATTGTGCCGATAGCGTCGGTTCTGGAATATCCGCTTTCGCGCCCGCTGTTGGCATCCAAGCGGACATCGGTCAGTCCAGCCAAATTATGAGTACACGCCCTTAAATTAGGCCGCGGCGTCGGCCGACGGCAGCCGATAGATCTCGCCGTATTTGCCGCGCAGGTAGGCGAGATAGGGCGTCGTGCTCAGCGGCCCGCCGGTTGCCCGCACGACCAGTTCGCTCGGCGCGAACTTGCGCCCGTGGCGGTAGATGCGGTCGCGCAGCCATGCGTGCAGCGTGGCGAAGGCGCCGCGCTCGACCTCGTGCGGGATGTCGGGATACGCGGCCAGCGCCGCGGCGTAGAACTGCGCCGCCAGAATATTGCCGATCGTGTAGCTCTGGAACGCGCCGCCGATGCCGCCCGAATACCAATGCACGTCCTGCAGGCAGCCGTCGCGGTCATCCGGCGGCGTGACGCCGAGATCGGCCTGCATGGCGGCGCGCCACGCCTCGGGCAAATCCTTCACGGCCAGGCGGCCTTCCAGCATGGCGACCTCGAGGTCGAACCGCAGCATGATGTGCAGGTTGTACGTCACCTCGTCGGCATCGGTGCGGATGAGCGACGGCGTAACCTTGTTGATGGCGCGGTAGAAGGTCTCGAGCGCCACCCCGTCGAAAGCGCCGGCAAAGGTTTCCTGCAGCAGCGGAAAATAATGTCGCCAGAAACCCAGGCTGCGGCCGACCACGTTCTCCCACAGGCGCGACTGGCTCTCGTGCACGCCGGCCGACGTGCCATGGCCGAGCGGCGTGCCATCGAGCTCGGCGCTCACGCCTTGCTCGTACATGGCATGGCCGGCCTCGTGCAGGGTGGAGAACAGCGCCTCGCCGATGTTGTGCTCGTCCACGCGCGTGGTGATGCGGATGTCGCCGGCCGCAAATCGCGTGCAGAACGGATGATGCGTTTCGTCCAGGCGCCCGCGCGCAAGGTCGTAGCCGAAGCGCGTCGCGATCGAGAGACCGAAATCGATTTGCGCTTTCGCGGCGTATGCGCCACGCAGGCAGCTGTCGTCGACCGGCGGCTGGTCGGAAATGGCGCGCACCATGGGCTTGAGCGCCTGCCTGAGCTCGGCGAACAGCGTCAGGACGCTGGCGGTGGTCATGCCTTCATCGGCATCGTCGATGAATGGATCGGCGATATGTTCATAGGGTGCGAAGAAGCCGGCGTATTCGCGGCTGAGCGCGAGCGTCTGTTCGAGGAAAGGCAGCATGGTGGCGAAATCGTTGGCCGGCCGCGCCCGTGTCCAGGCATCGTAGGAGGCCGACGCCAGCGCGCTTGCGCGCGCGACGTGCTCGGCAGGAACTTTTGTCGCCTTTTCGAAATCGCGCCGCGCCACCCGGATCAGGCTGGTGGCGTCGCTCGCCGGATCAAGGCGCGCGGCATGCGGCGCGAGGGCATCGATCAGCTGGCCGAGTTTCGGATCTGTCTGGCGCTCATGCGCCAGCCGGCCGAGCAGGGCGCCCTGGCGGCCGCGCGCGGCGGCGCCGCCGTCCGGCATGTACGTGGCCTGGTCCCAGCTCAGCACCGCGCCGGCGGAGTGAAGATCGCTGATCTCCAGCAGCCGTTCTTTCAGCTCGGCCAGCATGTCCTCGGCCGAGCGGCGGTTGCGAATTCGGGCGGAGGTGGGGCGTTTGCGAGTCGTCGGCATGGCCGAACCCATAGCACATCGACGTTGATCCGCGGCGCCTTCTGTCATTTTCGTCGCAGCCCGGCTATAGGAGCGACCGGGCCTTCGGGCGGGAATAACCATGCATAAACCGATGTGGATCATTGCGCTCGCAGCGCTCGCCATTGCTGGCGCGCCGCCGGCGCATGCCGGTTATCTCGACGAAAATCCCGACGACGTTTTCGCGGATGTCTACGGGCGACTCGGCGTCGATCTGCCCGCGGGCGTGGCGCGCGACCCGGTGGTCTGGCGCTATCTCGACGAGTTGCGACGCGAGCCGTGCGACCAGACCAGCGTCAACAATCTGGCGCTTGTTCTGGAGAAGGTGGGCCATCGCCGTGAGGCCGCGGAAGGGCTCTACAATTTCGTCCGCAAGTGCGGAGCTCCCAACTCGGCGCTGCATCGGTCGGTCGACATCCTGCTGAAGCTGACGGATTACCCCAAGGCGGTCGAGGTCGCCGACGAATTCATCCGGCGCGCCCCGGATAACCACGATGCCCACTACCTGCGCGGCGTCGCGCTGGAAGGAGCAGGCGATTTCCGACGCGCCCTTGCGGACTATGCCGATGCCATCGAGCTGTTCGGATCCGATCGGAAGAAGATTTCAAGTCGCGTGTTTCTCCGCATGGCCGCCGCCTATGCGGCGCTTGGGCAATTTTGCGAAGCCGCCACGCCCATCCTGACCTGGGTCGCGTTCGACCCCGCTGCCCGCGACACCAGCCAGACCCGGAAAATCGTCGCGGACTATGAGCAGCGCGGAAACTGCGTGCAGTCGACGCAGTTTCACAAGGAGCGCTACCCGCTGCGCGGAGCGAGAGATGTCGTCACCGCAAAAGCCGATATCAACGGCGTGCGTGGCGTCTTCGTCATCGATACGGGTGCAAGCCACGCGGCGGTCAGTCCGAAGTTTGCCAGCCGCGCCAAGGTTGCGTACGCCGACGCCAATGACATCACGCTCCGCACCGCCAACGGACTGGTCAAAGGCAAGCTGTCGACGGCCGACAAGGTCGCGCTGGGCACGCTGGAAGCAACGCACGTGCCGGTCGTGGTGCAACAGCTCGACCTTGGGCGCGGAATCGACGGGCTGCTCGGCATGAGTTTTCTGTCGCGCTTCGACGTGCGCATGGCGGGCGGATACATGGAAATCCGCACGCGCGGCCAGAAATAGCCGGCCGCGGCCGGCCCGATCACATGATCGCGTAGTCGACGTTGCGGCGATCGGTCACCAGCATGCTGCCCGGGTAGTGGGTGATGCAGAAGTCGGGCCGTACGGTGGCGATCACCGATTGCGGCGTGACGCCGCACGCCCAGAACACCGGGATCTCGTCGTCGCGGATCGGCACCGGATCGCCCTGGTCGGGCCTGCCCACGTCGGCGATGCCGATCAGCTCCGGCTTCCCGAGATGCACGGGGGCGCCATGCACGCTGGGGAAGCGCGTGGTGATCTGCACCGCGCGGATGGCGTTGGCCGGCGTCATCGGCCGCATCGACACCACCATCGGTCCGTGAAAAGGACCGGCCGGCGTGGTCGCGATCGACGTGTAATACATCGGCACCGTGCAACCGCAGGTGAGATGACGCAACTCGATGCCGGCGTCCTCGAGCGCTTCTTCGAACGAGAACGAGCAGCCGATGGCGAAAATGACGAGGTCATCGCGCCACCAGTGGCGAATGTCTGTCGGCTCGTCGACGATGCTGCCGTCACGCCACACCCGGTAGCGCGGCAGATCGGTGCGGATGTCGAGGTCCTCGGCCAGCGACGGGAGGCGCCAGTCGCCGGGCGCGGAGGCGGCGAGAAGCGGGCAGGGCTTGGGATTGAGCTGGCAGAAGCGCAGGAAATCGGTGGCCAGCGCCTGCGGCAGAATGGCCAGATTGGCCTGCACGTAGCCCGGCGCCATGCCGGAGGTCGGCCCGGCATGGTCGCCGCGGCGGATCATGAGGCGGGCGTCGCAGCCGGTCCGCGCCATTGCGGGCGCTTCGCGCTGCATCGTGGCGACGGGCATGGCGTGGCTCCCTGTTGATTAACGTTGCCCATCTTATCATCAGCGCGTTGATGGAAAAACCGGTTGAATATGCGGGCGGGATCGCGTTTGCTTGCAGCGAACCCGTCTTGGCGGCAAGACGGCTCGCTCGGATAATGGGAGATCCAAGCAATGACAATCGAAGACAACAGATCACCTGACCATGAGGGATTCTGGTTCAGCGGCAAGGTCACGCGTCGACGTCTGGTTGGATATGGCGCGGGCGCAATCGGAGCCGCCATGCTGGTGCCGGCGCCGTGGCGCGCCGCGTTCGGACAGGCCAAGCCGTACAAGATCGGCACGCTGCAACCGCTGTCGGGCGCCGGCGCGGCCGGCGGCAAGACCGCGCTCGTCGGCGTGCAGATGGCCGCCGACCGCATCAACGCGTCGGGCGGCATCAACGGGCGTCCGGTCGAGATCGTGGTGGCGGACGACGAATCGAAGCCGGATGTCGGCCGGCGCAAGACCGAGAAGCTGGTGGTCGAGGACAAGGTCGACGTGCACCTCGGCGGCTTCCTCTCCAACATCTGCCTCGCCTGCATGCCGGTGTTCGAGGAGTACAGGATCGTCAACATCATCAGCGTGTGTCTCGACACGACGCTGACCACTACCAAGTGCAACCGCTACAGCTTCCGGCCTTACGACTACGCCCCGTCACAGGCGGTGGCGTTCGCGCCCTATCTGGTCAACAAGATGGGCAAGCGCTGGCACCTTGCCTACGCGGACTATTCCTGGGGCCAGTCGACGCGCGACGCCTATGCGGATCAGATCAAGAAGGCGGGCGGCGAGATCGTCGGCACCACCGGCATTCCGCTCGGCACCGCCGACATGACGCCGTTCCTGTC
>DATFWC010000596.1:0-5162 GCA_035259885.1 Xanthobacteraceae bacterium | reverse complement strand
TCGCCTGCGGCGTTCCACTGGCGCTGTTCTGGCTCATCTTCGAGCCGCTTCTGTGGCCGTGGTCGCTGGCCTACGGGCTCTCCGTCCTGGTGGCGATCGTCGCCGACGCCGCGCGCGCGTTTCCACCCGCGGCGCTGCGCGTCACCACGGCCGCGCCCGACAGCCTGCAGATCGGCGAGAGCGGCACGCTCGCGGTGACGATCACAGCCGCGCCGTATCGGCAGCCGACCGAGTTCGAGCTGCTCGCCGAGCAGCGCGGTCATGCCGATGCGCCCGCCACGGTGGTGGCGACGCTGGCGCCCGGGCACGAGGCGCGCGTCGCCATTCCGCTGGTGCCGCGGCAGCGCGGGCGGCTGGCGATCGACGCCGTCTGGCTGCGCTGGCACGGCCCCCTGCGGCTGATACAGTGGTCGCAACGGATCGCCGTCGATCACACCATCGACATCCTGCCCAACGTCCGCGGCGTGCACAGCGAGGCGCTGCAGTTCTTCGCCCGCGAGGCCCTCTTCGGCGTCAAGATGCAGCAGCAGAAGGGGGAGGGCACCGAATACGATTCGTTGCGCGAATATGCGCCCGGGCTCGACAGCCGCCTCATCGACTGGAAGCATTCGGCGCGCCACGGCAAGCTCCTGTGCAAGGAGTTCCGCACCGAGCGCAACCATCATGTGGTGCTGGCCTTCGACACCGGCTATCTCATGCGCGAGCCGCTCGACGGCATGCCGCGGCTCGACCATGCCATCAATTCCGGTCTGCTGCTCGGCTGGACCTCGCTGCAGGGCGGCGATCTCGTCGGCCTGTTCGGATTCGATGCGGCGCCGCGCCAGTTCCAGCAGCCGCTGCGCGGCGTCAGCAGCTTCTCCCGGCTCCAGCGCGTCACCGCCGGGCTCGAGTATCATTACGAGGAGACGAACTTCACCCTCGGCCTGGCCGCCCTGAGCGCACGGTTGAAGCGCCGCGCGCTGGTGATCCTGTTCACCGACTTCGTCGACACGGTCACGGCCGAGCTCCTGATCGAGGCCACCGAGCGCATGGCCAGGCGCCACGTCGTCATCTTCGTGACCTTACGCGACGCCGTCCTGCACGGGATGGCGGATGCGGCGCCGGCGCGGTTCGAGGACGTGGCCAAGGCGGTGGTCGCGCACGACTTCCTGCGCGATCGCACCATCGTGCTGGAGCGGCTGCAGCGGCTCGGGGTCCATTGCATCGATGTGCCGAGCCGCAGCTTGCCGGTGAACCTGATCAACCGCTATCTGTTGATCAAGCAGCGGGGGATCCTATGAGCGTCGAGGCGTTGCGTGAGCGCGACCCGCGACTCCCCGAGCCGCCTTTGGCGGAACCGCCGGAAGCCGGCATCACGCTGAAGAGCAGCGAGTTCCGGCGCACGCGCGAAGCGGGCTGGCGCGATCTCGAGCGGCTCATTGACGCCGCCGAGAAGCGTGGCATCCGCGCGCTCGCGCCCGACGATCTGCAGCGCCTGCCGCTGCTCTACCGTGCCGCGCTGTCGTCGCTGTCGGTGGCACGGGCCATAGCACTCGACCGCAACCTGCTGCTCTACCTGGAAAATCTGTCGCTGCGCGCGTTCTTCGTGGTCTATGGTCCGCGCAGCGCCTTGCTTGCCGGCTGCACGCAATTCCTGCGCACCGAGTTTCCCGCCGCCGTGCGCGGCGCGCGCCTGCATCTCCTGCTCGCGGCCGTCGCCATGGCGGTGGGCGTCGGCGTCGGTTTTGCCCTCACGGTGCGGGACGAAGCCTGGTTCAGCACGCTCGTCCCGGCCCCGTTGGCCGGTGGCCGCGGCCCCGAGAGCACCCGGGCGACGCTGCTCGCCCAGGAGATTTTTGCGCCCTGGCCGGGATTCGCCATGGCGCTCGGCATCATGGCCAATTTCCTGTTCAGCCATAACACGGTCGTGGGCATCCTGATGTTCAGTTTCGGGCTTGCCGCCGGCGTGCCGACCATCCTGCTGCTGGCCTATCAGGGCCTGATGGTGGGTGCGTTCGTGGCGCTGCACTATAACCGCGATCTGACCGTGGATTTCCTCGGCTGGATTGCCATCCACGGCGTCACCGAGATTGGCGCCATCCTGCTGTGCGGCGCCGGCGGGCTCGTGCTCGCCGACAAGATGCTGTTTCCCGACCGCTATTCCCGCGTCGACAGCCTGGCGCGGCACGGCCGCCGCGCCGCCGAGATCGCGCTGGGCGCCGTGCTCATGTTCTTCCTTGCGGCGATTCTCGAAGGCGTGTTCCGCCAGCTCATCAACAACACGCCGGGGCGGTTCGCCGTCGCGGCAGTGACGGCGATCGGCTGGTTCCTCTATTTCGTCCAGCCGTTCGGAGCGCGCAGATGAGTTCGGTCGAAGCCGCCACCCGCCTGCTGCGCGGCCATGCCCGCGCCACGCGCGAGATCGTCACGCCGGAGGGCGTCACCTTGACGGTGGAACTCGCCGAATACGGCGAGCGCGCCACCGCCTTCATGATCGACCTGTTCTTCTGGTTCTGCGGCAGCCTTCTCCTGTTCCTCACCTTCATGATTCTCGTGCTGCGCGGATGGGTCAGCATCTTCGCCGTCTCCATCCTGCTGTTCATCAGCTTCATCATCCGCAATTTCTATTTCATCCACTTCGAGCTGGCGTGGCGCGGCATGACGCCGGGCAAGCGCATCGTCGGCATCCGCGTGATCGACCGCCAGGGCGGGCCGCTGCTCCCGTCCGCCATCGTCGCCCGCAATTTCACCCGCGAGATCGAGATGTTCATCCCGCTCGGGATCCTGCTGTCGGCAGGGGGGGCCGGTGCCGCGATCCCGTGGGAACGGCTGATGCTGGCCGCCTGGCTCCTGTCCTTCGTCGTGCTCGTCTTCGTCAATCGCGACCGCATGCGTGCGGGCGACCTGATCGCCGGCACCATCGTCATCGCCCTGCCACGCCAGCGCCTGCTCGACGATCTGGTCGAGCGACAGGCGAGCTTCGTGTTCAGCGATCGCCAGCTGCGGGCCTACGGGACGTTCGAACTGCAGGTGCTGGAGGATCTGCTGCGGCGGCCGGATGCCCCCGGGGTGGCGCTCATCCTGGGCGAGGTCTGCAGCAAAATCTGCCGCAAGATCGACTGGCGCGAGCCGGTCGCGGAAGGAGATCGGCTGCGCTTCCTGCGCGATTTCTACACGGCCCAGCGCGCGTTCCTGGAGCGCGAGCAGCTGTTCGGGCGCAAGCGCGCCGACAAGCACGATTCTCCTGGCGACGCGCGCCCGTGACGGCACGGCGATGCTGCCGGCGGCGGGCGCCGTCGTGGTGGATGGCGGCCGCGGTCAGTCGAACACGGCTGCGATCTGGTTGACGTCGACGCCTTCCTTGGCGACCCGCAGGTCGTGATAGACCATGACCAGGACGCTGTTGAAATAGGCCGCCCAGCACGCCGTCCAGAAGAAATTGGCGAACAGGTTGGCGACCGTCCCGAGCTGACTCGCGATCAGGCCGAGCAGGCTTGCGACGATGACGCTCACGATCCAGACCAGGAGGAAAATGCCGAATATCTTCCAGCGGTGGCCCTTGGTCAGGGCGGCGCTGCGCCCCAGGCTGGCGACCGGGCCGGTCCCCTCGACCACGCACGCCGGTACGGACACCGACCACCGGATCATCAGCATGATGCCCGGAATGACCAGCAGGAGCAGACCGACCCAGACGCCGAGCGCGAACAGGGCCACCAGGCCGAGGATCGGCAGGAAGCGCGCCAGGCCCTTCTGCACGGCATCGCCGACGGGGGCCGGCTGGCCGCGCAGATACTGGAACGCGATGTACAGGATGATGGCCTGCGACATCAGGTTGAGAACCATCGCCAGCACCCAGCCGACGACGAGGCGCCAACCGATGGCGCCAGTTGGAGTGGGGCCGAACGCGGTCTGCTCGGTGGGCACTGTCATGAACAGCAGCAGGTTCGGCAGGGCCACCACCAGGCCGATGACGAAGAATGTCGGAAAGTTGGCGCTGAAAATGGTCCACGCGCTGCTGAAGATATGGCCAACGCGAAGGTCGCCTTCCACTGGCCGCGCGTAAGCTGGCGTGACGGTCATCGATCGCCCCCATTGCGATAGGACAAACCGGCAGGGAGTCGGGAAATGAACGGGGAGTCGCGGGGAAAGTCAATCCGCCGCCGGTTGCATGTTCATGCAGCGGATTCGGCGTGGTGGCGCCGCCGCCCGGCCGTGCGTCAGGTGATGTCGGCAGGCGGTCCGGGACGTGCGCGCAACGATCCATGCGCGCTGCCGACGACCAGCCGCATGCCGCTTGCGATCGAGGACGCGGCCCTGGAAGCCGTATGGACGGCGAACGCTGCGATCGGATCTAGGTGCTGATCTTCTCGGCGCCCATTTGCTGCAGCGTTTCTGCATCCACCAGGCGCGTGACGATGGGGTGCAAGCGCAGGCCGCCTTCCTTCACCACCTGCTTGAAATTGGCGATGACGGCCGCGGTCATCTTGCGGTTGGGCGCGATGACGTCGATCAGCCAGTTGATCGGGCCCGAGTTCCAGGCCTCGGCCTTCAGCCGCACCGGAAACACACCCGCCTTGATCTGCTCGCGGAAACGGCGTCGACCTCTTCGGACACGCTGGCCCAGATGGCGAGGCCGGCAATGTCGGTCGCTGCGAGCGCAGGGTGGCAGTTTTCTTGGCGGTCTCGGGATCGACCTGGGATTCGCCGCCGCCCTCGGCGGCTGCATTCGTCGCAGGAGGAATGCCGGCGGCGCCGGCATTCTGGCTCTGCGGTCCCACGGACGCGCTCCTCCCCCATTCGTTAATGGCGCAACACCTAGATAGCGCCGGGAGTGTTCAATCACACCGTGCCGGTTTCGCACGCGCAGATGCAGCTTCGGCACGCCGGAGTTAAGACGCACGGCAAGCAGCGTCTTCATTCTGCTGCGGAATGGCAGCCGCGAGGCGCGCCGCAACGCAGGCCTGTGATCTGGCGCAACCTGCCTGGCTTCGGCCATGCGCGAAGGGTTTGGCACGGCAACTGGCGGCGGCCAGTTTGCTGCCGCCCGTTGCAATTCTGGCGACGCTCGTCCGCGTTTGTTCCTGTTCCGTTTTCAGTATTGACTGGCGAGCTGTGGCGGACGATCAAACGCGTCACGCGGCCCCGCGTAGGTAGCCCGGGTGGTGGTGGTGGCCGCAGTGGTC
>DATFWC010000595.1:0-4471 GCA_035259885.1 Xanthobacteraceae bacterium | reverse complement strand
GTGGCGACAAGGCGCTGATCCGCATCGGCGACAAAACCATCCTGGAGCGCGTGCTGGAACGGCTCAACCCCGCCTGCGCCGGCATCGTGCTCCATGCCAACGGCGACCCGACCCGCTTTGCCGCCTTCGGCCTGCCGGTTATCGCCGACGATGTCGCCGGCTTTGCCGGCCCGCTCGCCGGCATCCTGGCCGGCCTCGACTGGGTGGCGGCGCATGCGCCGCACGTCGAATGGCTGGCGAGCGCGCCCGGCGACTGCCCGTTCCTGCCGCGCGATCTGGTGGCGCGGCTGCACGCCGCCCGGAGCGCGGCCGCAACGCCGCTCGCCTGCGCGCGGTCGGGCGACTGGCGCCATCCCGTGGTCGGCCTGTGGCAGGTGGCGCTGCGCGACGACCTGCGCCACGCGCTGGTGACGGAAGGCATGCGCAAGATCGAGGTATGGACGGCCCGCCACGGGGTGGCGCTCGCCGAATGGCCGGCGACGCCAGTGGACCCGTTCTTCAACGTCAACACGCCCGAGGACGTCGCCGAGGCGACCCGCCTGGCGGGTTGACTGCCCGCCGGATCGACGATCCGCCGGCGGGTCGGCGCTCCGCCCGCAGGTGCTGCCTTATGCCAGCTTGATTCCCGTCTTGGCTCTGCTCATCATGCGGCGACACGTTCTTTCGGGGAGGATGGCATGCGGGCATTTCTGGCTTCTGTTGTTGTCGCCATCGTGGTGGCGGTCGGCGCCATGTTTGCGCTCGACGCGGCGTGGCGACCGGCCGACGAGGCCTTCACCACCACGGGCGCGCGGATCACCCACGAGGGCGGCAACCTCGTGGGCAAGAACTGGGAGGGCACGAAATTCTGACACTTGTCCCGCGCGGTGCAGCGCGCAGCGATGCACCGCAGACGCGGGATCCCGGTTTAAATGCAAAAGCAACCGGGGTCCCGGGTCTGCAGCGCACCACTTCGTGTCGCGCTGCGCCCGGGACACGAGGCGCCTACGCCAGCAGCGCGTAGGGCAGAAAGCCCACCGTGGCGCCGGGCTCGACCGTCGTCACGTCCTCGCCGAGCTCGGCGAGACCGTCGGTCTCTGTGAGCGACGTGATCACGCCCGCGCCTTCGCGCGGGTATTTTTTCGCCTCGAGGGCGCCGTCAGGTGTCCGCGCGAGCGCCACCCGCACGTATTCGCGGCGGCCCTGTTTCTTCCGGTAGGAAAACGCCGCGCGCACCGGCAACGCCACCAGCGGCTCCGGCAGGGCGCCGGCGAGCCGCAGCAGCAGCGGCCGCACCACGCGCGCAAAGGTGACGAACACCGCCACCGGATTGCCCGGCAGGCCGACGAAGGCGGCGCTGCTGTCGCGGCCCGATGACGGGATGACCCCCATGGCGACCGGCCGGCCGGGCTTGATGGCGACGCGCCAGAACACCAGCTTGCCGACCTTCTCCACGGCGTCGCGCACATGGTCGGCCTCGCCGGTCGACACGCCGCCCGAGGTGATGACCAGGTCGTGTCCGGTGGCCGCCGCCGCGAGCGCCGCCGCCAGGTTTTCCGGCTGGTCGGGCAGGATGCCGAGGTCGGTGACGTCGGTGCCGAGCCGGTCCAGCATGGCGGCAAGCAGGCGGCGGTTGGCGTCGTAGAGCGCCGCGGCGGGCAGCGGCGCGCCCGGCTCGATGATCTCGTCGCCGGTCGAGAACAGGGCCACGCGCACCCGCCGCCTGACCGGAAGCTCGGTTATGCCGATGGCCGCCGCCAGGGCCACGTGCTGCGGCGCCAAGCGCCGGCCGGCCGGCAGCGCCACCGTTCCGGCGCGGATGTCCTCGCCGACCAGGCGCCGGTTGGCGCCCGCCTTGAGGCCGGGCGGCGCCACAAGCCGTCCGTCCTCCACCCGGCAGTCCTCCTGCATGAACACCGTGTCGGCGCCGGCCGGCATGGGGGCGCCGGTGAAGACGCGGATGGCTTCGCCGCGCCCGAGCGCGCGCGCCGACATTTTTCCAGCCGGGACGCGGTCGACGATGGCGAGCCGGGTCTCTCCCGCCGGATCGAGGTCGGCGTGGCGCACGGCAAAGCCGTCGACCGCCGAATTGTCGAATGGCGGCAGGTCGAGGCCCGCCACGACGTCATCGGCGATGACACGCCCGCACGCCCTGGCGAGCGCGATCGTCTCGCTCTCGGCCGCCGGCGTGAGGCGCTCCCGCACCAGCCGCTCGACCTCGTCGACGGGCATCAGCGGCCCCGAGAAGGCGAAGCAGTCGTCGGACAGCTGAGCCATCTATCCGCTCCGCGCCCCCGCCCCGACGGCGCCGGGCGGCGCCGCGTGCGCAAGCACAATATCGACAATGCCGTCGATATCGTCGAGCCGCACCACCGGCACGCGCGCGGCTGGAAGGTCCTTGTCTGAAGCGATCGCCACGATGTGCGGATCGTCGGGATGCAGCAGCGGCTTGCCGACCGCGGCACGAAAAACCTCCAGCTTCGGGTGGGGCTCGCGCTTGAACCCCTCGATCACCACGAGGTCGACGGCAGACAGCTTCTGCAGCAACGACGCCAGCGAGGCCTCGGGCTCCCCACGCAGCTCGTGCACCAGCGCCCAGCGGCTGGCCGACCCGACCAGCACCTCGGTGGCGCCGGCCAGCCGGTGGGTGTGCGAATCCTTGCCCGGCTGGTCGAGGTCGAAGCTGTGGTGCGCGTGCTTGACGGTCGACACCTTCAGGCCGCGCGCCACGATGCGGGGAATCACCTTGGCGAGCAGGGTCGTCTTGCCCGCTCCGCTCCAGCCTGCCAGACCGATGATGCGCATGGGCCCCTTATAGCAAACGCCCGGCACCAGGTGCCGGGCGTTCGCACGTCGAGCTTGACGGGTCATTCGGCCGGCTGGATCGCCGGCTGGCGCTGCGACTGGTTGGGCCCGGTGCGCGCCTGTTCCTGCTCGAACCAGAGGCGATGGTGCGACCTGGCCCAGTTGACGTCGACTTCGCCCGTCCCCATGGCCTCGAACGCGCCCTCCATGCCGATCGTGCCGATATAGATGTGGCCGAGCATGGCGGCGACGAACAGCAGCGCGACGATGCCGTGCACGGCCTGGGCGAGCTGCATGCCGCCGATGGTCGTGCCGTAGAACGGGAACATCAGGACGTAGCCGGTGACCGCCACCGCCAGGCCGCCGATCACGACGATCCAGTAGATCATCTTCTGGCCAGCGTTGAAGCGGTAGGCCGGCGGATGGTCATTGCCGACGATTCCGCCGCCGCGCTTGAGCCAGTCGACGTCGACGCGGTTGGGAATATTGCCGGCGATCCACATCAGCAGAATGGCGATCACCCCGATGGTGAACGGAAAGCTGAGATAGTTGTGGGCGTACTTGGCCCACTGCGACCACGTCGTGAACGCGTCCGCGCCGATCAGCGGCAGCAGCAGCGACCGGCCGAACGTGATGTTGAGGCCGCTCAGCGCCAGGATGATGAAGCAGGTGGCGGTCATCCAGTGGATGAACCGCTCGAATGCATTGAAGCGGACGATGGTCCGGCCCGAGCGGCCGCCCTCGATCCGTACCATGCCGCGCCACAGATAGAACACTACCAGCACCAGCAGGATGCCGAGGATGGCGATGGCGCCGATCCAGCGCAGCGTCACGTTGTGGAAGCGGCGCCAGTCGCGCCCCTCCGGCTGGATGAGAACGGCGGCCTTCTCGTCCGGAATGGTGATCCGGCCCTGCACCTGGTTGAGCTGCCGCAGCAGATCCTGCTCCTTGACGGAGCTGGCGGTCGGATTGACTGACGCGGGCTGCTGCGCCCCCGCCGGAATCGCAAGGCAGATGAGACCGACCAAAGTCAACGCCCCGAGCATGATGCGAATGCGCGCAAGCATCGCCATTCTCCCTTCCGGTTTTTCCGGTCAGTGCGGCCACCCCCTGCCGCGCCGTCGTTCGTTGCGGTTCTGCCGCCCTTCTTGGCGGCCGTTACGACGCGATTGTTTCGCGATAGGCGGTCTGCCAGCCCCAGGCGCCGGAACCGTAGCCGCGCTGTACCACCCGCTCCTTGTAGATCTGGGCGATGATCTCGCCGTCGCCGGCGAGCAGCGACTTGGTCGAGCACATCTCGGCGCACAGCGGCAGCTTGCCCTCGGCAAGGCGATTGGCGCCGTACTTGACGTACTCGGCCGCCGAGCCGTCGGCCTCGGGTCCGCCTGCGCAATAGGTGCACTTGTCCATCTTGCCGCGCGATCCGAAGTTGCCGACCCGCGGATATTGCGGGGCGCCGAACGGACAGGCGTAGAAGCAATAACCGCAGCCGATGCAGATGTCCTTGGAGTGGAGGACGACGGCGTCGGCGGTCGTATAGAACGCGTTGGTCGGGCACACCGCCGCGCATGGCGCGTCGGTGCAGTGCATGCACGCCATCGAGATCGAGCGCTCGCCCGGCTTGCCGTCGTTGATGGTCACGACGCGCCGGCGGTTGATGCCCCACGGCACGTCGTGCTCGTTCTTG
>DATFWC010000594.1:0-2098 GCA_035259885.1 Xanthobacteraceae bacterium | reverse complement strand
GCCAACGCGCGCTCGCCCGCGGGATCCTGGTGCATCGCCTGCTGCAGTCGCTTCCCGACGTCCCGGCGGAGCACCGCGGTACGGCGGCACGGCGGTATCTCGAGCGAGCCGGCAGCGACTTTGCGCCGGTCGAGCGCGAGGTGCTCGCCGCTTCCGTCCTCGCCCTGCTGGAAGATGCGCGCTTCGCCGCGCTGGTGACGGCGGGAAGCCGGGCCGAGGCCCCGATCGTCGGCCGCCTCGACTGGGCGCCGGGGAAGCCCGTCGTGGTCTCCGGCCAGATCGACCGTCTGGCGGTCACCGACGGCGAAGTGCTGATCGCCGATTACAAGACTGACCAGCCGGCGCCGCGGCGGATCGAGGACGTGCCGCAGTCTTATCTCGTGCAGCTTGCGCTCTATCGTGCGGTGCTCGCCAAGCTTTATCCGGGATATTCCGTACGCGCTATTCTGGTGTGGACCGACGTACCTGATTTCATGGAGATTCCTGGCGAAGCCCTGGATCGGGCTGTGGATCGCGTCACGCGTCGGTGAGCATGCCTTGACGCTCCGGGTGGCCGCCCATACGTTTGGCAGACTTCCCCGGTTGGGCGCCGCAGCGCCTTAAGCAGAAGAAGAGGTGTTTCATGAGCGTTGGCAAGGTTTCCGACGCGACGTTCGAGGCTGAGGTCCTGAAGGCCGGCGAGCCTGTGGTGGTCGATTTCTGGGCTGAATGGTGCGGTCCCTGCCGCATGATCGCGCCAGCGCTCGAGGAGATCGCGGGGTCGATGAGCGGCAAGGTCAAGATCGTCAAGCTCAATGTCGACGAGAACCCGGAAACGGCGGCGAAATACGGCATCATGTCGATTCCGACGCTGATGCTGTTCAAGAACGGCGAGCTCGCCTCGCGCCAGGTCGGCGCCGCCCCGAAACAGAAACTGGAGCAGTGGATCACCACCGCCGTGTGAGGCATTGCGCGCAGACGCGCGCTTGCGCCCGTCAGGGTCGTGTTTTTTATCGCAACGGCTGGCCGAAGGGCCGGCCGTTTGCGTTTAGGGACTCGGAAATTCGTCGCCACGAGTGAGCCTGTGCCGCTTCAGCTTCGTCCGCCCCTGCCGCCCATGGAGGCCCGTTCGGTCGACGAGATTCCCGTCGGCGCGGAGTGGCAGTACGAGCCGAAATGGGACGGCTTCCGCTGCCTGGTGTTTCGCGACGGCGACAAGGTCGAGCTGCAATCGAAGTCGGGTCAGCCGCTCACCCGCTATTTCCCCGAGATCGTCGAGGCGGCGCGCCAGCTCGAGGCCAGGCGCTTCGTGCTCGATGGCGAGATCGTCGTGCCCGACGATGGCGCCTTTTCATTCGACGCGCTGCTCCAGCGCATCCATCCGGCGGCAAGCCGCGTCGCGCGGCTGGCGGAAGAGACACCGGCGCTGCTGATCGTGTTCGATCTCCTGGCCGGCGCCGACGGCCGCGCGCTCACCGATCTGCCCTTGACCGAACGCCGCACCAGGCTCGAGCAATTCGCGCGCACGCAGTTCGGGCGCCGCGCGCGTATTCGCCTGTCGCCCGCCACCACGAAGCTCAGCGATGCCAGAAACTGGCTCAAGCGTGTCGGCGCGACATTGGACGGCATCATCGCCAAGCGCCGCGATGTTCCCTACCAGGCCGACGACCGCACCGGCATGCAGAAAATCAAGAACTATCGCAGCGCCGACTGCGTGGTCGGCGGCTTCCGCTACAACGAGGGCAAGAACGTGGTTGGCTCGCTCCTGCTCGGGCTCTACGACGGTGCCGGCCTGTTGCATCACATCGGCTTCACGTCGACCATCAGGCGCGACGACAAGCCGGCCCTCACGGCAAAACTGGAAAAGCTGATTGCGCCGCCGGGCTTCACCGGCAACGCGCCCGGCGGGCCCAGCCGCTGGTCGACGGAGCGCTCGGCCGAATGGCAGCCGCTCAAGCCCCGGCTCGTGGTCGAGGTGTGCTACGACCATTTCAGCGGCGAGCGGTTCCGCCACGGCACCAGGCTCCTGCGCTGGCGTCCCGACAAGGCGCCGTCGCAATGCACGCTCGATCAGGTGAAGCAGAAGAAGGCGAATCTGATGAAGCTCCTCGACGGAGCG
>DATFWC010000593.1:0-6348 GCA_035259885.1 Xanthobacteraceae bacterium | reverse complement strand
TTGAGCAGGTCGTTGTTGCCGCGCACCTCGCGGTTCCAGGCGTCGAAGCGGGCGCCGCGATAGCCCTCCTCGTCGAGCCCGAGCCCCTGGATCATGGTGCCCATGGCGCCGTCGAGCACCAGGATGCGGCTGGCCGCGAGCTGCCGCAGCTCGGCTTCGACGGGGGAGAGCTTTGGCGTGAACTCGGCCATGCAGGTTACGCGGTCTGCTCCCTCTCCCCGGAAGGGAGAGGGTTGGGCTGAGGGGGTTCGAGCGCTTGTTGATGGAGCGTGTTCAGGATCGTCTCCACGACACCATCCGTGTTTCCCAACACGTCGTTGTCCCAGAAGCGCAGGACGAGATAGCCCATGGCTTCCAGGACCGCGGTTCTTGCCCTGTCCTGTTCGGTCCGCTCCGCGTGCTGCCCGCCATCGAGCTCCACGATCACGCGAGCATCTGCGCAAACAAAATCGACCACGTAGCGATCGATCGGCGCCTGCCGACGAAACTTCCAACCGGCGAGGCGGCGGTCGCGCAGACGGAACCACAGCACGCGTTCCGCGTCGGTCTGGTCGCGGCGCAGGCGTCGGGCTATGCCGATCTTGCCTCTCATGCCCTTGCCCCCTCACCCCAACCCTCTCCCCGCTGGGGAGAGGGAGCGCGCCGAGTTCGTTGCGTGCTCCATGCGCTGCTCCTCCGGTGAGAACGCAGGCAAACCCGCTTGCTCCACCTCTCCCCGGTGGGGAGAGGTCGGCGCGCGAAGCGCGCCGGGTGAGGGGGCAAGGGCTTATCGAGAGTCACTTGCCCCCTCACCCCAACCCTCTCCCCTGCGGGGAGAGGGAGCGCGCCGAGTCTGCCGCCTGCTCTTGCAGGCCCCTGTTGGTGAGGACGCAGGGAGCGCCGCTTGCTCCACCTCTCCCCGGTGGGGAGAGGTCGGCGCGCGAAGCGCGCCGGGTGAGGGGGCAAGGGCCTATCGAGAGTCCGCTGCCCCCTCACCCCAACCCTCTCCCCTGCGGGGAGAGGGGGCGCGCCGAGTCTGTTGGTCGCCATCATGCCGCCTCCCGCTTCGTTTCGGGCCGCAGGCCGAGCAGGTGGCAGACGGCGAACACCAGGTCGGCCCGGTTCATGGTGTAGAAGTGGAAGTCGGTGACGCCCTGGTCGACCAGATCGAGCACCTGCTCGGCCGCCACCGCGGCGGCGATCAGCTTGCGCGTGGCCGGGTCGTCGTCGAGGCCGTCGAATCGCTCGGCCAGCCAGGCCGGCACCGTGGTGCCGCAGCGAGCGGCGAAATTCTTTGCCTGCTTGAAGTTCTGCACCGGCAGGATGCCCGGCACGATCGGGATCCTGATGCCGCGCGCGCGCACGCGCTCGAGGTAGCGGAAATAGAGGTCGTTCTCGAAGAAGAACTGGGTCATGGCGCGGGTGGCGCCGGCGTCGACCTTGGCCTTGAGCATGTCGATGTCGGCCTCGACCGACGGGCTGTCGGGATGCTTTTCCGGATAGGCCGAGACCGATACCTCGACATCGGCGATGCGCCTGATGCCGGCGACGAGGTCGGCGCCGTTGCGATAGCCGCCCGGATGCGGCGCGTAGCGCTCGCCGGCTCCGCCGGGCGGATCGCCACGCAGCGCCACGATGTGGCGCACGCCGGCCTCGTAGTAGGCGCGGATCACGGCGTCGATGTCGTCACAGGTGGCCGCCACGCACGTGAGGTGCGCGGCCGGCACGAGCGCGGTCTCGGCGAGGATGCGCTTGACGGTGGCGTGGGTGCGCTCGCGCGTCGAGCCGCCGGCGCCGTAGGTCACCGACACGAAGCTCGGCGCCAGCGGCGCCAGGCGGCTGATCGACTCCCACAGCGTCCGTTCCATCTCCTCGGTTTTGGGCGGGAAGAACTCGAACGAGACTTTTATGCGCCGCGCGCGGTCGGCGGCGACGAAGCGGCTGGCGCGCACGTTCTGCATCACGCCACCTCGCGCGCAGGAGCGGCGCCCGCGCTGGCGGGCGCAACCGGGTCCGCCAGCACCAGGCGCGGATCGCGCGCGAGCCACAGCGACACCGCGATCTTGCTGTCGGAGCCGGCATCGGGGGCGAGGGTCCGGTGCGCCACCACGTCGAGCCCGGCGGCCGTCATCCACTGGCTGACGGTCTCGGGCGCAAAGCCGAGGCGGCGGTGTGCCTCCTCCTCGCGCAGGAACTCGAGATCGTGCGGCGCGAAGTCGACCACCAGCAGACGCCCGCCGGCGCGCAGCATGCGTGCGGCTTCCGCGATGGCGCGCGCGCCGTCGTCGAGGAAGTGCAGCACCTGGTGGATCAGCACCACGTCAAAGCTCTCGCGCGGCAGGGCGAGGTCGTAGATGTCGCCCTGGCGCACGCTGAGATGGCGCAAGCCGGCGCGCTCCAGGCGCGAGCGGGCAATGGCCAGCATTTCCAGCGACAGGTCGATGCCGAGCCCGCGCTCGATGTCCGGCCCGAACAGTTCGAGCATGCGGCCGGTGCCGGTGCCGAGGTCGAGCAGGGAGCGGAACGGCTTTTCGCCCAGGGTTTCGACGATGGCGGTCTCGACCGCGGTGTCGGCCACGTGCAGCGCCCGGATGCGGTCCCACTCCGCCGCGTGCGCGCGGAAATAGGCCTGCGCCGCGGCGGCGCGGGCGGCGCGCACGGCGGCGAGCCGTTCGCGGTCGCGCACGATCACCGGATCGGCCGGATCGAGGCGCGCGAGCACGCCGCGTGCGACGTCAGCGGCGACCGCCCGGTCGGCCATGCGGAAGAACGCCCAGCTGCCCTCGCGGAAGCGCTCCACCAGCCCGGCGTCGGCCAGCAGCTTGAGATGGCGCGAGATGCGCGGCTGAGACTGGCGCAGGATCTCGGTGAGGTCGGACACGGTCAGCTCCGCCTCGGCAAGCAGCGCCAGCACGCGCAGACGCGTGGTCTCGCCCGCCGCCTTGAGGACGGCGTTGAGGTCGGCGAAGCTGGCCGTGGACTGGGGCATGGTCACCTGCTGGACGGCTCCCGGTATCTCATAAAGATATCTTTATATCGTTAATCGATGGGACGCAAGCCCACCGGCCCCTCCCCGGCGGGCTTCTGCCCACTGCGCCTGCCCCCTTGACCGAAGCCGCGGCGCCATCGATGGAAACAGGATGGACGATCCCTATGGCATCCGGCCGGGCGAGCAGACGGTGGCGCTGCCGGAAAAATTCGACGCCCAGGTCTATTTCATCGGCCGCATCCGCACGCCGTGGCACACGCGTGACGACTGCCCCAAGAACGCGCGCGAATCCGATGCGGTCTGCACCATCGAGGTCGATCCGCGCTGGGCCACGGCGCTGACCGGCATCGAGACCTGCAGCCACATCCTGGTGCTGTACTGGATGGACCGGGCGCGGCGCGACCTGGTGCTGCAGGCGCCCCGGCACTACCGCGAGCCGCGCGGCACCTTTGCGCTGCGCTCGCCGGTGCGGCCCAACCCGATCGCCGCCAGCGTCGTGCGCCTCACCAAGGTGGAGGGGACGCGGCTGTCGGTGGTCGGGCTCGACTGCCTCGACGGCACGCCGCTGATCGACCTGAAGCCCTATTTCGCCTCGGTCGATGCGGTGCCGGAGGCGGTGGTGGGCTGGCACGCCGAGCGGGACCAATAGGCTTTACGCTCGGCTCATAGTTTCACCCCCCTCCCTTTCCCTCCCCCACAAGGGGTGAGGGAACCGGAGGAGAGTCTCCGCTCAACACCACGCACGCCATGGCGGAGAGCACGCAGGAGATCGAACCCTTTCGTCCGCATGGTCGTCGAAGGCCGCAGGCGCGCCACAGCGTCCCCTCCCCCCTTGTGGGGGAGGGACAGGGAGGGGGGTGCATGACTTTGCTGAACCTTCTCCGCCGCCGGGGCGACAAATGGTTAACCGCCGGGGGGCGACGCGGGGAACCAAACTCCCCTTCGAAAGTAATTAGAGCGATCCAGGACTTGGGAGCGTGTCATGAACGCGATGCTGAACGCGCGTGCGGGGACTTTTGTGCTTCTGGCAGCAGCGGTGCTGTGGAACGCGCCGGCTGCAGCCCAATCGCAGACGACAGCCTATTACGCGCCGCAGGCGGCGGCGAGCGACGACGAGGCGGTCGACGTGCCTGTGAATCTGCGGCGGCAGACGGTCAGCTACGCCACCAGCGAGCCGGCCGGCACCATCGTGATCGATACCCCCAACACCTACCTCTATTACGTGCTCGGCGGCGGCAAGGCGATCCGCTACGGCATCGGCGTCGGCCGCGAGGGCTTCACCTGGTCAGGCGTGAAGTCGGTCGAGCGCAAGTCGGAATGGCCGGACTGGATCCCGCCGGCAGAGATGCTCCAGCGCCAGCCCTACCTGCCGCGCTTCATGGCCGGCGGCGAAGGCAATCCGCTGGGCGCCCGCGCCATGTATATCGGCGGCACCATCTACCGCATCCACGGCACCAACCAGCCCTCCAGCATCGGCAAGCGCGTGTCGAGCGGCTGCATCCGCATGGTCAACGAGGACGTGATCGACCTGTACAACCGCGTCAACGTCGGCACCAAAGTGGTAGTGCTGCCGATGACCCACCGCGCCCCTGCCACGGTTGCCCAACAGGCCATGCCTGCGCCGACGAGTTCCTACGCGCCCGTCTCGGCCCCGGCCGCCGCCTGGGACGGCATCCGCGTGCGCGGAATCTACTGAGACCAAACCGCTCCCAACCCGACATGACCGCCCGGCCGCACGGCCGGGCGGTTTTTCGTTTGTAACCGCTCACGTCACAACGAACTCGGCGCGCTCCCTCTCCCCGCAGGGGAGAGGGTTGGGGTGAGGGGGCAAGTGACTCTCGATAGGCCCTTGCCCCCTCACCCGGATCGCTTCGCGACATAGCCGATGCTTCGCATCGGCGTTCTTGGCTTTAAGAACGGCGGCCGAAGGCCGCCTATGCCTCTCCCCACCGGGGAGAGGTGGAGCAAGTGGCACTGCCCTGCTCTTTCCGTCTGTGGTGAAACCTGACGGGTCGCGATATCGTCCGCCCCGGGAAAGGGTTTTGAGGCATGCGTATTGCGGTGATGGCGGCGGGCGCTGTCGGCGGTTATTTCGGCGCCCGGCTGGCGGCGGCCGGCCATGACGTCGTGTTCTTCGCGCGCGGCGCCCATCTCGCGGCGATCCGCAACAACGGGCTGAAGATCGAGAGCACGCTCGGCAACCTGCACCTGAAGGACGTCAACGTCACGGATGATCCAGCGACTGTTGCGCCGGTCGACATCGTGCTGTTCGCGGTCAAGCTGTGGGACACCGAACGCGCGGCGGAATCGCTGCGCCCGCTGGTCGGCGCGAACACGCGGGTGATCACGCTGCAGAACGGCGTCGACAGCGTCGACAAGCTCACGCCGATCCTCGGCCATGCCGCGGTGGTCGGCGGCTCCACCTACCTGGCGACTGTGATCGCCGCGCCCGGCGTGGTCAGCCACACCAGCGCGTTCGCCCGCGTCCGCTGCGGCCGGCTCGACGGCCGGCCCGACGCCGCGCTGAGCGCGTTCGTCGAGCAGGCGCGCGCCGCCGGCATCGATATCACGCTGTCCGATCACATGCTCACCGACATCTGGAAGAAATTCGTGCTGCTGTCGGGCACGTCCAACATCACGGCGGGCACGCGCCAGTCGCTCGGGCCGATCCGCGACGATCCGGAGCTGCGCGCGTTCTTCTTCAGCCTGATGGCGGAGGCGATCGCCGTGGGCAATGCCGCCGGCGTAAAGTTTCCGGACGATTTTCCCCAGGAGCTGGAGCGCTCGGTGGCCGCCTTCCCGCCCGACATGAAGGCCTCGATGGCGCACGACCTCGAGCGCGGCAACCGGCTCGAGCTCGACTGGCTCGGCGGCAAGGTGGTGGCGCTGGGCAAGAAACTCGGCGTGCCGACGCCCGCGAACGCCGCGGTCTACGCTATGCTCAAGCTGCACCGCATGGGTGGAAAGACATGAGACGCAGCACCGACCGCTTCCTCACCACCCATACCGGCAGCCTGCCGCGGCCGGACGACCTCATCCGCATGATGTACGCCAAGGAGGAAGGCGTGCCGGTGGAGCCGCAGGCACTCAGCCGCCGCATCCGCGCCGCCGTCGCCGAGGTGGTGGCCATGCAGCGAGGCGCCGGCATCGACATCGTCAACGACGGCGAGATGTCGAAGCCGAGCTACGCCACTTACGTGAAGGACCGGCTCGCCGGCTTTGGCGGCACCGGCAATACGTTCGTGTACCAGGACCTCGCCGACTTCCCCAACCTGGCCAAGCGCGTGTTCGGCGATCCCGGCCGCTCGCGTCGCAAGACGCCGGCGTGCAACGCAGCGATCTCCGTACGCGATCCTGAAGCCGCCGAGGAGGATGTCACG
>DATFWC010000592.1:0-2212 GCA_035259885.1 Xanthobacteraceae bacterium | reverse complement strand
GCCTCGTCGAGATGGATGCGGTGCGCGCGGTAGAATTTGGCGCGCGTCGGCAGGGCATCCTGGCGGTCCGTGGCATGGACGACGAACAGCATGGCCGGCATCCCGTGGTTGAGTTGCCGATCATTCTACAGCCATAAGCCTCTAAGTTGTCATCCCGGACGGCGCGGCGCGCCGCCACGCGAGCCGATCGCGACCCAAGTTTCCCGTTGCTTCCGACTTGAGTCGACGTCTCTGCCATCAATGCGGGTCGTCGCTGCTGTGGCTTCGCCTTACCGACCCAGGATCTAATTTAGCGCATAGCCGCGGCGGCGCGACCTGGACTGCGTATGGCCAGCCTCCGGTAGGTCTATCCGCGTCGTTCCCGTGCAAGCGGCAACCCATGAACACCGGTGGTTATGGGTCCCAGTTCGCGGGGACGACCGCGTCGTAGCAAGCGGAACCGGTCCTACCGCGGCGGCGCGACGGAAAAACCCCCGGTCGCATCGGGCGTGATGCGGCCGGCGGCGACGGCGCCGGCCCAGCGTGCCGTCGCCGCGACGCCGCCGAACGAATAGAAGTGCAGCGCAATGTCGCCGAGCATGCCGTCGGCCTGCGCGCCGGCAAGCGCGCGCACCAGCGCGTCGGGCGCCGACATGCCGAACATCTGCCGGGCAAGCCCCGACTGCCGCGCCAGGCCCTGCGCCGAGGCGCGCACGCCACAGCGCCGCGCGTAGCGCAGCAGGGTGGCGATGTTGCTCGGCCCGGCGAGCCCGATGCGCACCGGATTCTCGATGCCGAAATCGCGCAGGCGCTCGATCCAGCCGATGATCGGCTCGGCGGCAAAGCCGAATTGCGTGACGATGTGCACCTTGAGGCCGATCTGCGCCGCGATCTCGATCTTGGCGTTCAGCGCGCGGTCGAGTTCGTGGCGCGCCAGCCGGTCGTGGCCTTCCGGGTAGCCGGCGATGCCGATCTCGGCGATGCCGTGCCGCTGCAGCAGCCCGGAGTCGATTGCCTCGATGGCGTCGCGGAACGCGCCCGCCGGCTGGTCGCGGTCGCCGGCAATGATCAGGACGCGGCGAACGCCGGCGTCGCCCACCATGCGGGCGAGGAACGCTTCGAGGGCGGCCAGGCTGGCAAAGTTGCGGACCGCCACATGCGGCACCGGCACGAACCCGGCCGCCGCGAGCCGCACGGCGGGCTCGATCTGCGTCGTCGGATCGCGCGTCGGGACGGCGCTGAGATAGACCTGCGTTCCGGGCCTCAGGACGGCCGCGAGCCCGGCGATCTCGGCCGCCGTCGGCAGCGTCGCCTCGAGCGACCAGTTCTGCGCCAGCGCGACGATGCGGCGGGCCGCATCCGCCGATGCGTCGTCCGCAGCCGGCGGCCGCGAGGGGGCGATGGTCATGAGGCTGCCCGTCATTCGCGCCGCCGCGAGATCACGTAGGATTCGTCGTAGAACCAGAGCGCGCCGCGCTGGCGCAGCACCTCGCGCGTAGCGTCGAGATAGCGGCCGTCGGCGACCACGTCGGACAGGCGATGGTCTTCCACCTGGGCCACGTAGATGGCGGCGTTCC
Source organism: Xanthobacteraceae bacterium (assembly GCA_035259885.1). Taxonomy (GTDB): domain Bacteria; phylum Pseudomonadota; class Alphaproteobacteria; order Rhizobiales; family Xanthobacteraceae; genus DATFWC01. Next base: position 656 of record DATFWC010000592.1, on the reverse strand, counting down.
AGGCGGCGAACAGCGTGGACGTGCCGATCGACTCGGAAATCTCCGACGGCAGCGTGTGCATGTCGTAGCGGAACAGCGAGCGGTTATCGGCGTAGGCGTTGAAGTTGAGATCGCGGCCGGCCGGACCCAGTTCGTGCTTGACGGTTTTCAGGATCTGGTGGCGATCGTGGATGAAGGGATTGTCGCCCGGCCATATCTTCTGGATGATCTCCAGCCCGGGATCGTTGCCGTGCGAGTGGATGGCGATGAGGCGGCCGCCCGGCCCCAGCGCCTTGGACAGCGGCGCGATCACGCGCCTGGCCTTGAACTCGAGCGATGCGCGCGCCCGATAGGGCTGCGAGGCGATGACCAGGTCGTAGTTGGCCATCGTGCCACCCGGGCGCGGAATGATCGGGTCGAGCAGGAACTTGTGGTCCTCGCGGTAGAGCACAAGCACCACCGGCCGCTCATAAACGGGATTGCCGGTCTTGGGGCTCACGCCGGCGCGCCAGTTCTGTGCCAGGAACGGCACCAGGTCGGTGATCTGCTGCTCGAAGCGGTAGGCCGAATTTCCGGTGAGCGGCACCTCGTGCCACACCAGGCTGGAAGCGGCGCTCAGCGATTTCACCGCCAGCCAGGGCGCGTCCGCATAGGCGAGGTTGGTCAGCACCAGCACG
>DATFWC010000591.1:0-7093 GCA_035259885.1 Xanthobacteraceae bacterium | reverse complement strand
GCGACGGTTGCCGCTCCGCGCCAAAAATTTGTTCGGCGCGCCTTGGAGGAATGATTCAAGAACGACGGGCGCGACCGAGCTTCGACCAAGGCCCCGCAAGCGGGGAGCCATGTGATCGATGAGACGCAAAAGTGCCCGCCGGCCATGCGTAGGCTAGTCCAGTGCCGCCGGGACAGCGGGGTGCACGTGCGGCTGCTGCGCCACGCGCGCGAGGAGGATCGCGAGCTCGGCCTGACGATTCGTATTCGTCTTCGCCAGGACCGCCTTGAAATGCTTGCGGACGGTTCCGATGCTGACCTTCTGTTCATCGGCAATTTCCTGGAGATCGCGCCCGCGGGCGAAGCCGATTGCGATTCGCGTTTCCGCCGGCGTGAGGCCGAACGCCTCGCGCAGGATGGATTCGGTGGGTTCGCGCTGCTTGTCCGGATCGACGAGCACGACGATGGCTCTGGCACTCTGCGCGGAATCGTCAAAGGGCCCGGCAATCGGGATGACATAGGCCATCACCGGACGTCCGTCGGCGCGCGGCAGCAATATGGCTCCGCGCGACATGCGCGCCGGCTCGTTTTCTCCCGCCAGAGCGGCGGCGGTGAGACGCTGCAATTCGGCGTTCGCAGGCCGATGCGTTGTGGCAATCTGACCTTTGCTGAGCGCGATGTCGCGGCCGACGTGCCGGTGCGCCTCGTCGTTGAGCTCGATCACGCTGCCATCGGCGCCAATCAAGAGGGCCCCCCAGCCCACGCGCTCGAAGGCATCAAGCATTCCATCGGCCCACAGCATCCTGCGTTTCATTGCCCTGCCCGCGATAGCGAGCCGACTTCCCACAACAATCATTTTCACCGTCCCGGCGCTCTCGCAGGCACCGCAACAATTGGTTTGAAGTGATGGAAAGCCGTTCTGCGACGCCCTTGCGCGGACAGATGTCCGCCATCTCTTCGCCATCAATTAACGGATTCCGCCAAAGGCAGAATATCTGAATCCGCTAAATGGGTTTAGGCATGCGTCGATATCCGCAGTTTTACAGATGCGCGGGTGAAGAGCATGGACGTTTTACAGATCGGCATCGGCAACGTCTTGCCGCGGTGCGCCAAAAATTTGTTTGTCGCTCGCCGGTATCATGATCAGGACGATACAGTGCCGCCCGACGCGACCGCGCTTCGGCGAACGCCGCGCAATCGAGAACCCGTCGAGCGACGCAGTGCGCTGCCTTGGCAGCCTGGTCGAAATCCCGGCCTTCGCGCGGAAGGGACATCCAACTCCTCGGACGCTTCGCCCCGCAGGCGGGACGCCTCACGGATGCTCAGTCAGCCAAGAAGCTCCCGCATTCCGCTGCGTTCCGTGCGGGCTGCGGAAACGCCGCGTCAGCGACAGACCTGTTGCCAGCGGCAATTCCCGGAACGACCGCAGACCTGCGCTTGCCAGCACTCGGACGTGCCGATCGGAGGGATCGTTGGCGGATCGATCGGCGCCAGCGATGGCAACGTGAGCGGGCAAATGGCCGGCGGACACATCGGCGGCATGTCGATGGCACTGCCGCACAGCGGTTGCATCTTGCCGTCCACACACCGGCACGTGCAGGCGGCCTCGGCGGCCGAGCTCAGCATGAGCAACGCGAGCAGCGCGCCGTAAGGTGGGCAAAGGCGCGCGAAACACGGCATCGCGATCCGATGATGAGCCCGATGCGCGCCGTGCCCACGCGTCATGCCGTTCATCGATTCAGAACGCGTGGGCACGGCACGATCGAAGCGCACCGGCCCGTTGACGGCGCGGCGTGTGCGCGCCTTTGCCCACCCTACGGGAGTCAAGCTAAGCCGCCTCCACCGCCACCACGCCGGGAACCGCCTTGATGGCGCCGGCGATCTGCGGCGAGACCTTGAAGCGGCCGGGCAGCCGCACCTCCACTTCGGTGCCGCCGGCGAGCATCACCACCACCGACACCTCGCCGTCGCCCTTGGCCTCGAGCCGCCGCGCCACGCCATCGAGCGGCGCCTCGCTGCGCATGAACACGCGCAGGCCCTGCGTGAGCTTTTCGGCCGCCTGCTCGAGCGGCTCGACCGACTGGATGCGCGCGCGCACCTCGTCGCCCTGCTGTTCGGCGCTGAAGAACAGGAGCACCGCGCGGCCCGGCTCGAGCAGCTCGCGATATTGCTGCAAGCCCTCGGCAAAGATCACCGCCTCGTAGTGGCCGGACGGATCCGACAGGCCGACGATGCCCATGCGGCCGCCGGTGCGGGTGCGTCGCTCGGTGCGCGCCACCACGTAGCCGGCGACCTTTCCGGCGGTGGCGCCGGCGCGCACGGCGCGCGCGAAGTCGGCCCATGATTGCGTGCGCAGGCGCCGCAGCGGCGCCGCGTAATCGTCGAGCGGATGGCCGGAGAGAAAGAACCCGATGGCTTCGAACTCCTTCTGCAGCCGCTCGGCCGGCGTCCATGGCTGGCTGGCGGGAAGCACGAGCGGGGCACCGGCCGCATCGCCGAAGGAGAATTCCAGCGCGCCGCTGGTCGCCATGTCGTGATGCCGCTGCGCTTCGCTGAGCATCGCGTCGACCGCCGCGAAGGCGCGGGCGCGGTCGGGCTCGAGCGCATCGAAGGCGCCGGCGGCGGCCAGGCTTTCCAGCACGCGCTTGTTCACGGCGCGCGGATTGATGCGGCCGGCGAACTCGGCAAGATCGCGGAACGGCTTTTCGCCGCGTGCCGCCACGATCGACTTCACGGCCTCGCGGCCAACACCCTTGAGCGCAGCCAGCGCGTAGTGGATGACGTCGCCCGCGACCTCGAAGGCCACGTCCGAGCGGTTCACCGACGGCGGCTCGACCGCGATGCCGAGCCGCTCCGCCTCGGCGCGGAACTCGGCCAGCTTGTCGGTATTGCCCATGTCGAGCGTCATCGAGGCGGCCAAGAATTCCGCGGGAAAATTCGCCTTCATGTAGGCGGTCTGGTAGGTGATGAAGGCGTACGGCGCCGAGTGCGACTTGTTGAACCCGTACTCGGCGAATTTGGCGCAGGCATCGAAGATCGTCTCGGCGGTCACCGGATCGATGCCGCGCTCCTGCGCGCCGGCGAGGAAGCGGCCGCGCTGCGCCGCCATCTCGGCCCTGATCTTCTTGCCCATGGCGCGGCGCAACAAGTCGGCCTCGGCGAGCGAGTAGCCGGCAAGATCGCGGGCGATCTGCTGCACCTGCTCCTGGTACGTGATGATGCCGTAGGTCGGCGCCAGGATCGTCTCAAGTTTCGGGTGCAGGTATTCGATCTTCTCGCGCCCGAGTTTTCGCGCGCAATAGGTGGGAATATTGGCCATCGGGCCGGGCCGGTAGAGCGCGACCAGCACGATCAGGTCCTCGAACCGGTCCGGCACCATGTCGATGAGGGCGCGGCGCATGCCCTGGCTTTCCACCTGGAAGATGCCGCAGGTCTCGCCGCGCGCCAGCATGGCGTAGGTTTTCTCGTCGTCGAGCGGGATGCGCAGGAGATCGAGATCGATGCCGCGCCGCGCCAGCAGCTTGCGCGCGACGTCGAGGACGGTGAGCGTCTTCAGCCCGAGGAAGTCGAACTTCACCAGGCCGCCCTGCTCCACCCATTTCATGTTGAACTGGGTGACGGGCATGTCCGACTTGGGATCGCGATAGAGCGGCACCAGCTCATTGAGCGGCCGGTCGCCGATGACGATGCCGGCTGCGTGCGTCGAGGCATGGCGGTAGAGGCCTTCGAGCTTCTGCGCGATGGCGAAGGCGCGGCGCACGATCGGATCGGAGTCGCGCGCGGCCTGGAGCTGCGGCTCCTCCTCGATGGCGCGCTTGAGCGACACCGGGTTGGCCGGGTTCTGCGGCACCATCTTGCACAGCTTGTCGACCTGCCCGTACGGCATTTCCAGCACGCGGCCGACATCGCGCAGCACGCCGCGCGCCTGCAGCGAGCCGAACGTGATGATCTGCGCCACCTGATCGCGGCCGTAGCGTTCCTGGACGTAGCGGATGACTTCGTCGCGCCGCTCCTGGCAGAAGTCGATGTCGAAGTCCGGCATCGACACGCGGTCGGGATTGAGGAAGCGCTCGAAGATGAGGCCGAAACGGATCGGATCGAGGTCCGTGATGGTGAGGGCGTAAGCCGTGAGCGACCCGGCGCCGGAGCCGCGGCCCGGCCCGACCGGGATGCCGTGCGCCTTGGCCCACTTGATGAAGTCCGCGACGATGAGGAAGTAGCCGGGATATTTCATCTTCTCGATGACGCCGAGCTCGAAGGCGAGCCGCTCGCGGTAGTCGGCCTCGGTCTGGCCCGGCGCCAACCCTTGCGTGGCGATGCGCGCCGCCAGGCCCTGCTCGGCCTGGCGTCGCAGCTCGGCGGCCTCATCGACCGGCGCACTAACGTGCGCGGGCACACTGCCACGCTCCGGCGTGCCGGTGTCGAGCGAGAAGCGCGGCAGGATCGGCTTGCGGGTGCGCGGACGGAAGGCGCAGCGGGTGGCGATCTCGACGGTCGAGGCCAGCGCCTCGGGCAGGTCGGCGAACAGCACGGCCATCTCGCCGCGGGTCTTGAAGCGATGCTCGGGCGTGAGCTGGCGGCGGTCGCCCTCCGCCACGAGGCGGCCCTCGGCGATGCAGATCAGCGCGTCGTGCGCCTCGTAGTCGTCGGCGGTGGCGAAAAACGGCTCGTTGGCAGCCACCAGCGGAATGCCCTTGGCATAGGCGAGATCGAGCAGCATCGGCTCGCGCGCCCGCTCCTCGGGCAGGTTGTGGCGCTGCAGCTCGATATAGAGCCGAGCGCCGAACAGGCGCAGCAGGGTGTCGCAGCGCATGGCGGCGTGCTCGCCCTGCCCGGCCGCCGCCATGGCGTCGAGCGGGCCGTTGGGTCCGCCGGTGAGCGCAATGAGGCCCTCGGCCGCATCGGCCAGCCAGCCGAGCTTGAGGTGCGGCGGCTCCCCGGCCGGCGCGTCGAGGAAGGCACGCGACGAGAGCCGCATCAGGTTGCGGTAGCCTTCCGGCTGCGCCGCCAGCAGCACGATGCGCGGCAGCGGCGCCGGACGCGCGGCGACGCGGGCGCCGGGAACGCCGGCGGCCGGCGTGCTGGCGCCCGCGGCGCCGTCGGCGAAGTCGAGGGCGAGCGCCGCCCCGATGATCGGCTGGATGCCGTAGCCCGCGAGCTTGTCGGAAAACTCCAGCGCCCCGAACATGTTGTCGGTGTCGGTCAGGGCCAGCGCCGGCTGCCGGTCGGCCTTGGCAAGCTCGGCCAGGCGGCTGATGGTCAGCGCGCCTTCGAGCAGCGAATAGGAGGAATGTACGTGCAGGTGCACGAAGCCGACGTCAGCGCCCACTTGAATCTCTCGCGGTGATTCCGTTGGCCCGGATGGTGGGGAGCGAGGTCACCTGAGTCCACCCTCAACGACCGCCGACGCGCTGCCGCCCACAAGATGAAGCGCCGCACAATGTGCAGCCCGGCGAAGCCGCGAGGGCCTAATGCCGGATGGCGCACCGCCCGGCGGCCGGAGGCACCCGCCGGGCGGTGAAAGCCGCCCGGCAACAAAGCCCGGGCGGCCGGACTCCCTGCATCACAGCACGGCGATCACATGGGCCCAGACGGCGATCATGCCCATGAACAGGGCGAGCGAGGCCAGGACGGTCACTTCTTCAATAACGGCGCGGATCATTGGGGTCCCCTCCCTTGACGACAGAACATAACAGGAACTATGTTCTATTTTTGTTCTCGCGTCAAGCGCAATGCTGGTTGTTGGCTGCCATGGCTGAACCCCCATCACAACGCTGATCGACGTCGATCCTAGGTATTGGGCAACCTGCGGCCACGCTGCGCTTCCCGACCAACGGGTCACGTGATGATCAAAGCAGCGTTGGTAAGCGCCCTCGTCGTGACGCTGGCGTGCGTGCGTGCGTCGCCTGCCGCCGGACCAAAGGCCGTCGAGTTTCATGCCGCGCCGAACGGCGTTGACAATCCCCAGTGCACGGCCCGGCGGCCATGCACGCCGCAAGGCGCCTTTCGCGCCTGCCGGAAACCGTTCATCCGGGAGTGCCACATCCAGCTCGCCGACGGCGTCTACTTCGATCCCGAAATCAACATCTACTACTACCGCCTCGTGAAGGTCAGCGGGAATTGCGCCAATCCCGGCGCCGTCGTGCTGCGCGCCACCAAAGACGACGCCACGCTGATCTGGGTCCACGATCATGCGATCGGCATCATCACCTGCCTGTCCCTGGAGTCCACGGCCGAGCGGGCCATCGGCCTGGCCGGGCGACAGAACGCAATCGTCGATTTCGCCTTCATCGACTTCGGCGGCATGCCGAACGGCCACCACATCTCGATAGTCGAGCACTCGACGGCCAGTTGCGTTGGGCCGAACACCATTTCCGGTGGCGGCAATGTTCACGCCAGCGCCGCCGACATGTCCAAGCTCAACATCGGCTGCGCCTGGCGGCTGACCGCACCGGTCCGCTTCAGCTATTTCCTCAATGCCGTGGACTTTTCCAAGATCAATGCGCAAGGCGCCACCTACTCGGCCGAGGCGGCGCAAGCACCGGCGTCAAGTGCAATTCCTGGCGATCGACCGTCAACGGGCCGTTGGCCGACTTGCCTGGAGATCGCGCCGGCAATTGCAATGCGCCATGGAACTAGCCGGCCTGCGCTTCTCCTCGGCCTGCTGCCCTGCCGCGCCTGACGCGACAGACGCGGTCCGGGGATCGATGGAGGATCGGATGTTCGGCGAGGTGGGCGAATTGAATTTTTGCAAAACCTCGTCTAGGTAACCGTGCGTCACCGGCCGCAAGCAAGGGGAAGGCGGTGACCGGGAAGGCCGCTCGGCTCCCACCCTTTTTGCGTTGTTGGGAGCATGGGCGATGCCGCTGTACCGGCTGCTGCAAGACCACGCATTCGATTCCCAGACGGTCACGGCGATGTCGACCGCCTTCGAGGATGCGTGCCGCATCCTCGGCCTGGCCCAGCGCACCGATGCGCTCAGAGACTTCGTGGCGCGAAAAATCATCGAGTGCGCGCAAACCGGCGAGCGCGACCCGGTCATGCTGCGCGATTGCGCTCTGAAGGCGATCTCGGGTTAGGTCCTGACGACCGGAACCCGGCCGACGGCGTCGCCG
>DATFWC010000590.1:0-6601 GCA_035259885.1 Xanthobacteraceae bacterium | reverse complement strand
CGTCCTCGAAAAGGAGCTGGGCGAAACGCTGGTTCGGGATGGGGAAAGACCCAGCTGGACCTGGCCGACGCGGTGATGTGCAGGCCCGCGATCCCGCTCTACCTGCGTCCTCGGCACCGCATGCACTCCCATTTGCGGTTGGCCTTGATTGAAGCCGGATGATGAAAAGGCCCTGCTGGACGCCGCGCGGCGCCTGATGGACCCGAGATCGGGGATCGCCTGCGCCTGCCACAGTCCTGCCACAAACCAGATGGCGGACGCCATGGCGAAGGGAAATCGCCCGGTCTCCCCGTTGAATGCAGAGAGACCGGCCGGCCAGGCGCCATGATGGTAGTGATCCACCGTTTTTGTGGGCTCCGTCGGGAACATCACACATCCTGGCCCGTTGGAGTAAGGCTGGGGTGCAAAGACCAACGAAACCAAGGGAGCGAAACGATGGACCCAGTGGCTGAATTTCGCCGGCACGCCGATGAATGCCGCAGGATGGCGCGCGGGACAGCCAATCTGGAAGACAAAGCGAGCTGGAACCAAATGGCGGAGCGCTGGCTCGCTTGCGCCAACCAGTTCGAGACGCGGGCCAAAGCCATGCAAACGGCTGCGGGCCGCCGAGGGACTGGCGGGTCCCAGCACGCTGCCTGATCGCCAGCGGACACTCCGGCCCGACGTCGCTACTCTGCCCGCCACCTGCCGAAGTGCACCTCGGCGCGGCGGACGATCTCGTTGAGCACGATCGCCATGGCGGCGAGCAGCGAGATCAGCCCGAGCAGCTTCGTCGGGTCGAAGTTCTGGGTGAACAGCGTGGTGAAATAGCCGATGCCGGCGGTCGAGACGTATAGCTCGGCCAGGAGCACGCCGAGCAGCACGCCGGTCATGCCCAGCCGCATGCCGGCGAAGAAGCTCGGAATCATGTGCGGAAAGATCACCCAGCGAAAAATCTGCCAGCGGCTGGCGCCCATGGAGCGGGCGCTCACCAGCAGGATCGGCTTGATGTTCTGTACGCCGGCCACAATGGTCACCATGATTGGAAAGATGCCGTGGCTCACACCGAACGCGATCTTCGAGGCCGGGCCGATGCCGAAATACAGGATGAACAGCGGCAGGATAGTGATCTGCGGCGTGCCGTAGAGCAGGAGGATGATCGGCATGAAGCTCGCGCGGGAGAAGCGCGACAGGCCGACCGCCAGCCCCACGACCAGGCCGATCACGACCGAGAGGACGAAGGCGATCGCGAGCTCGAAGAACGTGATCTGCAGCGCCGCCGGCACGCCGCGCGTCGCGAACACCGACTGGATCGACCCGATCACCCGCGACGGCGGGCTCAGGAACATGGGATCGACCCAATAGCGCGCGGCGACCTCCCACAGCACGAACAGCGTCGCAATCACGCCGAGGCGCACGATGCCGGGGTGCCGCCGCAGGCCGCGCGCCAGCCGCCGTCCGAAGGATTCGCCTGCAGCAGCATGCGGAAGCGACGTCTCGGCGGTGCGGTTCAGCATCAGCGCCGCCCCTTCACTTCCAGCATGGTGACGATGACGTTCAACGAGGCCGCGATGGCCACCGCGAAGGCGATATAGGCGAACATGCGCGCCGTATCCATCGCCTCGGCGAGGTGAACGATGCGATGCCCGAGACCGGCGAGCGACGCGATCGTCTCGCTGCCGAGGATCGACAGCAGCGCCACGATGAAGCCCATGCGCAGCCCGGTGAGAATGACCGGCAAGGCGGCGGGCAGCAGCACCCAGCGGAACAGCTGGAAGTCGGACGCCCCCATGGAGCGCGCGGCCACGACGTAGATGCGGTCGACGTAGCCAAAGCCCGCGATGGTGTTGAGCACGATGGGAAAGAAGCTGATGGTGGTGCCGAGCGCGATCTTCGAAGCCGGCCCGAGCCCGAAGAACAGGACGTAGAGCGGCAGGAACAGGATGATCGGGATCGAATAGACGCCCGCGAGGAGCGGCTCGAACACGCGGATGAGGAACTGCGAGCGGCTCAGCAGGTAGCCGAGCGTGATGCCGCTGAGCGATGAGAGCGCGAACGCGATCGCGAGTTCGGTCAGCGTGATGCGCAGATCCGGAATGAACTCGCCGGAGGCGAGCACGTCCTTGAGCTCATCATAGACCTTGACCGGGTTGGGCAGCAGCAGGTGGCTCACGCCCCATTTGGTCGTGGCGAGATACCACAGGACCAGCAGCACGATCAGGAACATGATCTGCACAAGGCGGCTCAGGAGCCGGCTCTGCCTGGTGTCGCGGCCGTTCATTCAGCCGCGCTCCGCAGTCGCGCCGCGCTCCCGCGCGGCGGCGCCGGCCGATTGCGACACCGCCTTGCGGATCTCGTCGTGCAGCAGCGTGTAGAGGCGGGTGCGCAGCGCGTGGAATTTCTCCGTGGTGACGAACTCGGGCTTACGCGGATGCGGCTCGTCGACGCTGATGATCTCCTTGATGGTGCCGGGCCGGGCCGAGAACACCGCCACGCGGTCGGCGAGGAACACGGCTTCCCCGAGCGAATGCGTCACGAACATAATGGTCTTCTCCGTGCGCGCCAGCAACACCGAGAGATCCTCGCCGAGAATCATGCGCGTCTGCTCGTCGAGCGCGCCGAACGGCTCGTCCATGAGCAGGATGCCGGTCTCGAGACTGAGCGCCCGCGCCAGCGCGGCGCGCTGGCGCATGCCACCCGATAGCTGGCCCGGATAGTGGTTGGCGAACTCGCTCAAGCCCACCGCCTCGAGCGATTGTCGCGCCCGCTCGGCGCGCGCCGCGCGCGGCACGCCCTGGAACATCATGCCGAGCATCACGTTCTCGGTCACTGTGCTCCAGGGAAACAGTGCGTTCTCCTGGAACACGAAGGCGATGTCCCGCGGCAGCGGCCCATGCACCGCCGTGTTGCCCACGTGCACCGTGCCGGTGGTCGGCGTGAGCAGGCCGCCGATGATATTGAGCAGCGTGCTCTTGCCGCAGCCGCTCGGCCCGATGAGGCAGAGCAGCTCCCCGCGCGCAATGTCGAGCGACGTATCGAGGAGCGCCCGCACGTGGTGGGCCTCGCCCTCCTCGCCGAAATGGTGCGAGACGCTTTTGATGCGCACCGCCACGTCGTGAGACATCGTCGCCGGCCTTTCACCTCCGGAAGCCGGAGGCGACGCATGTGCCATGGTCACGTTGGCGCCGTCACTTCTTCGGCAGGAACGCCTCGGTGTAGAGCTGCGACATGTCCGGCTCGGTCGGCAGCAGATTCAGCTCCACATAGGATTTCTTCAGCGTCTCGAGTGCCTTCGGATCGAATCTTCCGGTGTCGGAGAACATGGGCATCAGCTCGTCACAGGACCGGCTGGTGATGTCCTCGTCCTTGTTGGTGACCTCCATGGCGATCTTCACGGTCTCGGCCTTGTTCTTGCGCATGAAGGCGATGGTTTCCAGCCAGCCGGCCACGAAGCCGCGCACCGCGTTCGGGTTCGCGGCGATGAGCTTGTTGGTGGCGAAGATGATGTGGATGTGGAAATCCTTGATGTCGGTGAACCGCACCAGGATGCGGCCCTCGCCCCTCTTCTCCAGGTCGAAGGCGTTGCCGATGTCCATGATGGCGCCCTGGATGTCGCCGCGCTTGAGCGCGGCGAGTTGGCCCGGCATCGCTCCCATGGGAGCGATGTTGATCCCGTTCGGGCCCCAGCCCTGGCGGCGCGAGGTCTCGCTCACCAGCCAGTAGGTCAGCGAGCCGGCGGTTGACACGCTGACCGTCTTGCCCTTCAGGTCGGCCACGGTTTTCGGGCCGTCGGGCCGCACCACGATGGCCAGCAGCAGCGGCGGCCCGGCCATCGCGGCCACGGCCTTGATCGGCGCGCCTTTGGCGATGAACGCCATGGCGGGCCCCGATCCAAGCGCAATGTCGAGACTGTCGGAGGCCATGGCCTGCTGCATGCGCGCGTCGCCGGCAAACGCGATGGACTCGATCTCGAGCCCATGCTTGGCGAAGATGCCCTTGCGCATGCCGACGTCGAGTGGCACGAACGAGAACGCCTCCGGCACTGCCTTGCCGACACGCAGCTTTTCGGCGGCGTCGGCGGGCGGCGCAAGCACCGCACACAACGCCATGGCTATCAGCCACAGGGCCGTCGCCGGACGCATGAATACAGCCATTTTCAAATTCCTCCCGATCAGTGCTTGGGCAGAAAATCTTCGGTGTACAGTTTGCTCATGTCGGGCTCCGCCGCCAGCGTCTTCATTTCGACGAACGAGCGGCTGAGCGTCGCAAGCGCCTTGGCGCTGAAGCGTCCGTCGTCGGAGAACATCGGCATCAGCTCGTCATAGATGCCGCCGGTCGTGGCCGCGTCGGTATCCATGACCTCCCTGGCAATCGCGACCGTCTCCGCCTTGTTGCGCCGCATGAACGCGATGGTGTCGAACCAGCCGCGGAGAAAGGCGCGCAAAGTGTCGGGCCGCGTGGCGATCGCCTTGTCGGTGGCGAAGATCACGTGGATATGGAAGTCCTTCACCAGATCGCCGAAGCGCAGCAGGATGCGGCCGTCGCCGCGCTGAACGAAGTTGAGCGCCACCGCCAGGTTGACGATCGCGGCATCGACCGATTTGGTCTTGAGCGCCGCGATGCGGTTGGCGTCGTCGCCGATCGGCACCTGGGCCATGCCGTCGAAGCCCCACCCGCGCTGGCGCGACACTTCGCTGATGATCCAGCTCGTCACCGACCCTACGGTGGACACCCCGACCTTGCGGCCCTTGAGATCGTCCGCCGTCCTCACTGAGTCGTCGGCGCGCACCACCAGCGCGAAGATGAGCGGCGGATCGGCCATGGCGGCGATGCCCTTCACCGGCGAGCCTTTGACAATGAAGGCGAGCCCTGGCCCGGAGCCCAGGCCGATGTCGATGCCGTCGGCGGCAAGTGCCTGCTGGATGCGGGCGTCGCCGCCAAAGCTGGCAATCTCCAGGTCGATTCCGTGCTTCTTGAACAGGCCGGTGCGCTGGCCGACGTCGGCGGGCACGAAGGAAAATGCCTCGCGACCGGCCTTGCCGACGCGCAGCGTCTCGGCTTCTGCCGGCATCATGGCGCAGGCGGTCAGCCCGACGAGCAGCGCCGCCGCGCGGCCGGTGCCGGCCGGCCTCATGGGCGCCCCGTGCGTTGCGACCGCAAGGTCTGGCGCAGCTTTGTGGTGGCGCCGACGTCCACGCTCAAGCCCTCGGTGAGCACGACCCCATAGTGCTCCCGGGCGGCGCGCAAGGAAATGAGCTCTTCTGCAACGTCGGCGCGAACCAGCTCGGGCTCACGCGCGAGCGGATCGCCCCAGCCACCGCCGCCGCCGGTGCGTACGATCGCCTCGGCGTCGACTGGCACCGGAATGTGCGCTCCCACCATGGGCTTGAACTCGTTCTCGTGCGGCAGGCGCAGCAGATAGGCGCCGGCCTCGCCGGGCTCGCCATTCCACAGGCCCCAGGGTGGACAATTGAGCCGCCGCGCCTGCTCGAAATTCCACCGCCCCTCGACCAGGTTGCGCACCCGCATGTCGAGGCCGAGTCCCCCGCGGTAGCGCCCGGCTCCGCCCGAATCCTGGCGCAGCGAGCGGCCTTCCACCAGCACCGGGCACTTGAGCTCGATGCCCTCGATCGAGCCGTTGCGCACGTCGCCCTGACACACCGACACGGTGGCGGACTCGCCGTCCTCGAACGGCCGGCCGCCCCAGCCGCCCCCCTCGATGCTCTGCACGACGAACCGCCGCCCGGTCTTGGGATGGACGCCGAAGAACACCACGGCGCCGCCGAGAAGGCCGTGATGGCCGGCGGGAACGCGGTCCTGCATCGGCTGTGCCAGCGCCTTGACGATGCAGTCGACCACCATGGGCACGATGATGCTCCAGCTGGCCATGGGCGCGGGAAACCGCGCCATCATGATGCTGCCTTCCGGAACGATCACTTGCAGCGCGCGGAACGAGCCTTCGTTGACCGGATCGAGCGGGCCGGTCAGCGCCTTGTAGGCGACGCGGGCGCCGGCCAGCGTGCGGGAGTTGATGCCGGCCTTGCGCTCGGGCGAGCAGCCGGAGAGATCGATCGTCATCTCGCCCTGGTGGACCGTGACCTTGACGTGGATGCGTACCGGCTCGCCCTTGCGCACGCCGTCGTCATCGAGCGCCGCTTCGGCTTCGTAGGTGCCGTCGGGAAGCTGCGCGACGACGTTTCGGCACTTGGTTTCGGTCTCATCGAAAATCTGAGCGATGGCGGCCAACATGGTGTCCTTGCCGTACTTGTCGAACAGTTCGTCCATGCGCCGCGCCGCCAGCCGGCAGGCCGCCATCTGCGATTTCATGTCGCCGAGCGACGACTCGGGGAAGCGGATGTTGTCCTTGATGACGCGATAGAGCGTCTCGTCGAGCTTGCCCTCCTGGTAGATCTTGAGCTGGTCGAGCTGCAGCCCCTCGAGCCACGGGTCGGCCACCTGCGGGCCGGCGCCGAAGCCGGTTGACGTGCCGCCGACGTCGATCCAGTGCGCGCGCACCATGGCGAACATCAGGAGCTCGCCCCGGTAGAAGTACGGCATGTAGATGACGACGTTGTTGAGGTGCTGGCCGGCCACCGCCTGGTGGTTGGTGATGATGACGTCG
>DATFWC010000589.1:0-10182 GCA_035259885.1 Xanthobacteraceae bacterium | reverse complement strand
TGCCCAGAACGCGAACAGGCACAATGCAATGAGCGCCAGACCGCCGTAATAGTCCTGCGGATTTGGAATGAGAAAGCCGCGCCACGCGATATACGCCGCGACGATGACCAGCACCGCAGCGGCAGCGATGAGGCTCAAGGCAATATTTCCGGTGGAACGCCATCCCGCCCAAAGCGCGAAGGCGGCGAGTAGGCCGGGCAGAACGACGGCAGCATATGCAAGAGCTAACGAGTTGCGCTCCGATGACCCCGCCGGCGTTTCCATGTGCTGGGACATTACAACTCCCCTCTACCCACGCTTCTTGCTTGGCCGCGTCTTACCACAGTGGCATCGTACCTGCCTAGCACAGCGCATCGCGGCCGTGAAAGTCGTTTGCTTGGCGGTCGGTCAAATCAGGCCGGCGAGCCCGAGCAGCCCGCCGATACCGAAGATCCACAGCGGGCTCAACCCGCTGCGAAAGGCGATTGCGGCGGTTGCCGCGGTCACGGCGAACGCGATCCAGTTGTGATCGGCGACGCGCGCAAGCAGGATCGCGCCGGTGGCGAGCAGACCGATCGAGACCGGCACCAGTCCGGCCTGGATTGCGCTGCGCCAGGGCGCGTCCTTGAAACGTTCCCAGGTGCTGCCGACGAAATAAGCAACGACACAGGTCGGCCCGCACATGGCCGCCGTCGCCACCAGCGCGCCGGCCAGCCCGGCGACGTGGAAACCGATCAGGGTGACGAGGATGACGTTCGGCCCCGGCGTCACCTGCGCGATCGCGAACATGTCGGCAAACTGACGGTCGCTCATCCAGCCGCGAATATCGACCGCCTGACGGTGCAGCTCGGGCACGAGCGCGTTGGCGCCGCCGACCGCCAGCAGCGACAGGATGGCGAACTGCACCGCCAGCGTGGCGAGGATGCCCTCGTCCTTCATCGCCGCCACCACCATGCGGCCGCGATGCTCAGCGGCGCGAAGGTGAGGACGACCCAGGGCAGCGGCCACTGCAACAGGCTGAGCGCAGCGACGGTGGCCACGACCACGAAGGGGGCCGGGCCAAAGCCCTGGCGGAGCAGCGGCGCGCACATTTTGGCGGCGTTGGCGATCATCAGGCCGGCGGCCGCCGGCGCGATGCCGCCGAGCGCGCGGCGTACGACCTCGACGGCGCCGAACTGGGCGTAGAGCGCGCCGAACACGAGGACGAGCGCAACCGGCGGCCCGAGCAATCCGACCAGCGCGACGACGGCGCCTCGCGGCCCGGCGATGCGCGAACCGAACACGACCGAGAAATTCACGATGTTGGGGCCGGGAAGAAAATTGCACAGCGAGTACGCCGCGTTGAATTCGTCCGCCGTCATCCAGCGCCGCCGCTCGACGATCATGCGCCGGGTCCACGGCAACACGCCGCCGAAACCCGATAGCGACACGGTGACGAAGGCGACGAAGAGTTCGCCCAGGCGGGGCGGCCTGGCGTGGTCGGCGACATCAGCAGACATTCGAAACCCTGCCCGTGGAGTCCCGACCGCTGATTGGACCTGCGGGCCGCCGTTGTCCACAACCGCTTCGCGCCGGCATCGTGGTACCGCGACGTCGACCGCAAGGCCGGCCGGACGCAGGCCCGTCGGCGCTTCAAATGGGTCGCCGGCAGCGCGACCGCCGGCGATCGACGCCGCCCAGGCCGGCCGTCGCGGCAGGCCGACCCGCCTTGGCCGGCTCGGATCCGGCCGGAAATGCCCCCTATTGGCCCTCTTTTTTCGTCAACCATTGCGCCTTATATTTCCAGGTGCCGGCGCAAGCCGGCTATGGCGATAAATGGCCGTCGCAATAAGCCTATCGGACCCGGGGGCAGTACCCGGCGCCTCCACCGAAGCTCAAGGAATCCTTGAGCTTCGGTGGGGGCGAAACAGGATCGACGAGGGTGTAAAGGGCGCGCTTTTGCTCGGCATGGTTCCGCCGTTATCGGGCCACAGCAATAGTTGCCAACGACAACTATGCTCCGGTTGCTCAGGCTGCGTAACGCAGCTTGAAAGACCGATCTTCAAGCCCTGACGCTTAGCCGCGTCAGGCGGGGTTCGGAGGCACCTGGCAACAGAAGCCTCCACTTGCTTTCAAGGCGGAACGCCGCAGTGTTGGCAAGCTGGCTGGCATTCGTCGGCCGGCGCGCTACGATCGAGTGACGAATCTCGTGCCTGGACCGCACCCGAGCCCGCTCATGCCGACCGACCATATCCGTTATGATCTCTTGGCCCAGGAGGCTCTGCGCGGAATGGTTCACCGCATCCTGGCCGATGCCGCCAAGAACGGGCTCCCTGGCGAGCACCATTTCTACATCTCTTTCGACACTCGCGCGCCGGGCGTGCGCATCTCGCCCCGCCTGCGCGAGAAATACCCGGAAGAGATGACGATCGTTCTCCAGCATCAGTTCTGGGATATGATCGTGACCGACGACGCGTTCGAAGTCGGCTTGTCATTCGGCGGCGTGCCGGAGCGGCTCGGCGTGCCGCTCGCCGCCGTCAAGGGATTCTTCGATCCGTCGGTTCAGTTTGCGCTGCAGTTCGAAGTCGGCGCGACCGACGCGACGGGCGACCAGACACCGGCGCCGGCGGATGCCGCGCCGCCGGAGACCAAGCCACGCCGCGCCGGCCGCTCCCGCACAGGCAAAGCTGCGGCCCCGGCCGCACCGACGCCGACGCCGCCGGCGGTTCCGGCGCCATCGGAGCTCTTTGGCGAGAGCGTCGAGCCCAAAGACAAGCCCGACCGTCCCACCAGCGGGGGCGAGGTGGTCCGCCTCGACCGCTTCCGCAAAAAGTGAGCCGGCGATCACCCGACTGAACCTGACGCCGGTGCGCCGACTCGGTGTGATGGATCGTATGGCGAAGACGCGAATCGAAACCGACAGTTTTGGTCCGATCGAAGTGCAGGCGGAGCACTACTGGGGCGCCCAGACCGAACGCTCGCGCAACAATTTTCGCATCGGTTCCGAGCGCATGCCGAAGCCGCTGGTGCGTGCGCTCGCCCTCGTGAAGCGGGCGGCGGCAGAAACCAACAACGCGCTCGGCCTGCTCGATCAGCGCCGCACGCGCGCCATCGTCAGGGCGGCCAACGAGATCATTGCCGGCAAGCACGACGACGAGTTTCCGCTGGTGGTCTGGCAGACCGGCTCCGGCACCCAGACCAACATGAACATGAACGAGGTGATCGCCAACCGGGCCAACGAATTGTTGGGCGGCAAGCGCGGCGCGAAAGCGCCGGTGCATCCCAACGACCATGTCAACATGAGCCAGTCATCGAACGACTGCTTTCCCACCGCCATGCACATCGCGGCGGCGCTGGAGATCAGCCAGCGTCTCGATCCCGCGCTCGCCCGGCTCGAGCGCGCCCTGCAGAAAAAGGCGGCGGCGTTCTCCCGGATCGTCAAGATCGGCCGCACGCATACCCAGGACGCGACGCCGCTCACCCTCGGGCAGGAATTTTCCGGCTATGCCGCGCAGGTGACGGCGGGCCGCAAGCGCGTCGGGCTCGGCCTCGAGGAGCTGTACCCGCTGGCCCAGGGTGGCACCGCCGTCGGCACCGGGCTCAACGCCAAGCGTCAATTCGGAAAGCGGTTCGCCCGCCGCGTCGCGGCGATCACGCGGCTGCCGTTCGTCACCGCGCCCAACAAGTTCGAAGCGCTCGCCGCCCATGATTCCGATCTGTTCGCGCACGGGGCGCTCGATTCCGTCGCCGCCGGGCTGTTCAAGATCGCCAATGACATCCGCTTCCTCGCCTCCGGTCCGCGCTCGGGCCTGGGAGAGCTGATCCTGCCGGAGAACGAGCCCGGCTCCTCGATCATGCCCGGCAAGGTCAATCCCACGCAGTGCGAGGCGCTGACCATGGTGTGCTGCCGCGTGTTCGGCAATCACACGACAATGTCGATCGCCGCCAGCCAGGGCCATTTCGAGCTCAACACCTACAAGCCGGTCATTGCCTACGCCATGCTGCAGTCGATCGAGCTCCTCGCCGACGCGGCGGTCTCGTTCACCGACAAATGCGTGGTCGGAATCCGCGCCGACGAGGCGCGCATTCGCGAGCTGATGGAGCGCTCGCTGATGCTGGTCACCGCACTGGCGCCGGAGATCGGCTACGACAAGGCTGCCAAGATCGCGCGCGCGGCGCATGCCAATGGAACGACGCTGCGCGAGGAAGCAACGCGGCTCGGATTCGTTTCACCTGAGGAGTTCGATCGTGTCGTGCGGCCGGAGCGCATGACCCGCGGAAATTGAATGCTTATACTGGAGCAATTTTCACTTGTACAAGCTATAGCTATGGACAACTAAACTGTCGCATTGGTGGCCTCTTCGTCAGGTCGATTTCTAACTTTTCGATGCAACTCTTGGGGTGCGCAACCAATAACTTGGATAATTCATGTCTATTATGAGGGATAAAGGTAGCTAATACGTAAGTCTCAGCGGTTGAAATCAACAAAGAGTGTTTTGCAATTATTAATCTATTGCGGCCTAACTAAGTTGAAGTGCGTATTGTCCCTACCGTGGTAACGCCATAGCAGGTCGGATTGCGTTTTTGCAATTTGTACCCTGCGGGTAGCAGGCCGCCAGCGCTCGGGTCATTAGATGGGCCAAGTGATCAATCTCCGACTTCGCCGCAAGCATGCCAAGCGGCAGCAAGCGGTTGAAAATGCTGCTGAAAATCGAACGAAACATGGACGCTCGAGAGCCGAGCGTGCGGTCGCGGCGGTGCAATCCGCGAAAGCCCGCCGGCAGATAGAGGGGCATCGCCTCGATGCGGGAGATCGGACATGAAATCTCCAGTTGTAAAACGATCGATCGTCATCGCCGGGCACAAGACCAGCGTCAGCCTTGAGGATGCCTTCTGGCAGGGCCTGAAGCAGATCGCGGGAGAGCGGGAGCTGACGCTGTCGGATCTCGTCGCCACGATCGACACCGAGCGCCGCCAGGGCAATCTGTCCTCTGCCATACGCCTGTTCGTGCTCGACTACTATCAGGCGAGCAGTACCGCTCGCCAGTCGGAGATGGTGCGCGAGGCCCGGGCGGTGCGCTCGGCGGTCTCAGCGCTGCGGTCCGAATAGGCGATCCAGCACCGAACGGGGCGCTGCGGCCGGCGGCGGGTCGGCCGGCGGCGGCGACTGACTGGTGCGCGGCTTGGGCGCCGGCGCCGGCCTCTGCATCACACTGGGGTTCGATCGCGGCTCGGGCGCCGGGCGAACCTCGATCGGCGGCGGCAGGGGTTGAGGCGATTCGGCCGGCGGCGTGACGGGCGCCAGCGCTCGGCGCGGGGCGGGCGATGGCCGTGCTTGCGGCGGCTCGGGGCCCTCGTCCGGCGAGGCGGGGGGTGGCGCGGGGGTCACGGACGGGGTCGGCGCCTCCGGCGCGGGGGGCGCGGGGGGCGCTGGCGCGGCCGGCGTGGTGGCCGTGACGTCCTTGCGGTCGCCCTCCAGCATCTCGATCTGCTTGGCCTGCCGCTCGACCGCGCGCAGTGTCAGCCATCCCGAGAAGGCGGCGACATCGAGCGTCCGCCTGGGCGTGCTCAGCGATCCTTTCAGGCCGATGAAGACGTCCGGTGGATCCGTACCGGCGGGCCCCTCGGCCGTTCCCGACAGCATCAGGCGCGCATCCAGCGTCCATTGCGACAGGTCGATCACGGCGCTGATGCCGAGGTCGCCTCCCTCCGCGTGGCTCACCACGTTGCCCCAGCGCGCCTGGCCGGCGGTCAACGTGAAGGCGCCGTCGGCGCGCGGCAGCAGCAGCCGGCCGGCCAGCAGTGCCGCGTCCGTCATGTCCTTGATCTTGGCGGTATCGACCGTGAGGCCGCGATCGACCGCCCGCATCACGGTGGCGAACGCCTTCGGATCGAGGCCGGCGAGTGTTCCGCCTTCCAGCGTCACGGTACCGGCGCCGCGCAGCGACCCGATCAGCGTCGCCAGGCTCAACCCGCTGCCTTCCGCTTCCACCTGCAATCCGAGTCGTCCGGTCACGGGTGGACGCCCGTCGCCCGGCATCACGCTGGCGGCATCGACGTCGGTGAGCGCCAGCCGTCCGCGCGCCACCAATCCGTCCGGCGCGGAGCGCAGGACCAATTGACCGACGGCGCGGCCACCGGCGATGCCGGCCTCGACATCTTCGAAGCCGACTTCGCCATCGCCGAACCGCAGCATGCCGCGCACATCCTGCGCCGTCAGCGTCGCCACATTGGCGCGTCGGGCTTCGAACGCGACCTGTCCGCGCAGGTCGGCAAAGACTCCGGGTGCGAACGGTTCCGCCGGCCAGCCGCTCGCATCGGCCCGTGCGGATGCCGGGATGCCGGCCGCCGCGCCGGCGAGGATCGCGGCATCGAGCGCATCGACCTCGATGCGGCCGTCCACGCGCATCGGCTGGCCATGGACGAGGGCGAGACGCCCGCGCACGCCGGTTCCCGCCACCACACCGGAAAAATTGTCGAAGGTCAGGTCGCCGCCCTTGATGGCGAGATGGGCCTTGAGCGTGGCCGGCACCGGCTGGTTGGCACCGGATGGCCGCAGCATGACGGCATCGGCCGCCGCCACCTTGAGATCGATGTCGCCGGCCACCGCATCGTCGCCGGCCAGATGCAGCGTGCCGGCGGCGGTCGCCTCCAGCCGCGGCGCCGCCAGGCGCCCGTCCACGTGCAGGTCGCCCAGGCGCCCGTTCGCCGTCGTGCTCAGGGACGCCGGCCGGCGATCGACCGCCGCCGCCCTGTCGAGGCCGATCAGCGCCACCAGGGCTGCGCCGTCGTCGGCATAGATGCGGCCGTTGAGGTTGATGTCGGCAGCAGCCGCATTGGCGACGTCGCCGGTCGCGTCGCCCGTCAGGTTGATGCGCGCCGCGCCGGCCTTGCCCGTCACCACCAGTTCCGCCCGGCTGCCGGTCCCGCTTTCGGCGCGGTCGACGGTGAGCAGCGCGCTCAGCTTGGCCGGGGCGAAGCGCGGCGCCAGCAGGCGAACCTTGTCGGCCGAGCGCGGAACATATTTCGCCAGCACCGCCGCGACGCCATCGAGCCGGTTGCCGGTGATGTCGAGCGTCAGCGTTCCGCGCGGCGACGTCACAGCGGCATCGATGCGCCCGTTGAGATCGAGCGCCGCGCCGCCAAGGTCGGCCACCGCCACCCGCTCAAGCACCAGGCCCTTGGCGTCGAAATTGAGCTTCGCCTTGACGTCCTTCGCGGCGACACCGCCGATGGTGGCGACGCCGACGTCGGCCGCCAGCGCCACCTCGCCTGGGGCATCGAGCGTGGTTCCGGCGAGCGCCGCCCGGCCGAAGGCGATGGTCTGATCGACGTCGAGCTCGGCGGCGGTCAGCTCGGCATCGAGCCGCGCCGGACGAGTGCCGGCAGCCCAGGCATAGGCCAGCCGCCCGGCCACGGCCTTGCGGTCGACCTCGGCCTTCAGCCGCTCGATCGCGATCTTCTCGCTGCCGAGCGTGAGGTCCCCTCTCGCCCGCAGCGCTCCCGCCTGACCTTGCGGGCTCTCGACGCGGCCTTCGAGCCAGCCGAGCAGCGCCTTCGGGTCTTTCGACTCGATCACGGCCGGGCCGGTGAAGCTGGCGCCGTCCGCCGCCACGGCCAGTCGTCCGCTCGCACGCACTTGTGTGGTTCCGGGGGCGCGGAACTCGAAGGTTTCCAGGTCCCATGTCTGACCGTCGCTGGCGAGATCGCCGCGCACGGTCTGCAGCGCGGCGCCGGCCAGCGTGACGGAATCGACGCCGATGCCGAAGCGCACTGGAATCGGCGGGGCGAGCACGCCGGCGAACGCGTCAGCGGCGCGGCGCAACACCGTGACCGGTAGCCGGCGCGTGCCTTCGGGCAGGCCGAAGGCGCGGTCGAGATCGATCTGCCGCGCCGACATGACGCCGTCGAGCCGCGCGCCCTTGCCGAAGCTCGCCTGCGCCGTCCCGGTGAGCTTGATGGCGCGCTCGTCGTTTCCGTACTGCAGCTCGATCTGCTCGAGCAGCCCGCCCGATGGCGCCAGCTTGACCCGCGAGCTGGCGCGCCAGGCGTCGGTGGCGACGGCGCGCCCGCGCGCCAGCACCACGCCGGCGGGGCGACCGACCACCAAAGCTCCTTCGAACCGCGGCGCGCCGCGGTCCAGCCGCAGCATGCCGTCGGCTTCCACGGCAAGCGGCCGGTCGGAGGGATCGAGATTGAACTTGAGCTTGAGACCGTCGTCGCCGAGCCGGCCCGCGGCGATGCGGTAGCCGTAGTGCTCGGCTCCTGCCATGAAGCCGCCCTCGCCCTTGAACGGTCCGGCGAGCGAGCGCATGTCGCCGTTGAACCACAGCTGGTCGAGGGCCAGCGCCGAGCCGCTAGCCTGGTCGCTCAGGAGCGCCCGCCCGTCCTCGAGCGAGAAGCGCTCGATCGACACCGTATCGACGTCCATGGCCGGCCCCTTGCCGGGCCAGACGAAACGACCCGCCGCGTCGAGGCGAAGCGCGAACTCGGGTCGCATCAGGCGCAGCTCGGTCGCCCGCCATTCGCCGCGCAGCAGTGGCCCGAGCGCGAGCTCGACGGCGGCTTCGCCCACCTTGACCTTGGCCTCGTCGCTGCCGGCCGCCTCGACGTCGCGCAGGACCACGGACGGGGTGGGCAGGATGCGAACATCGATCGGTCCGTTGATGCGCACCGGCAGCCCGGCGAGCCGGCTCACCTCGCTCTCGAAGACCACCCGATGCGCCTGCCAGTTGACGAAATGCGGCCCCACCAGCGCCGCCACCAGCGCCAGGATGATCGCGATCCCCAGTCCAAGCAGCGTGCCCTGCAACCTTTCGCTCCGATGCCGCCCGTGCCCGACGCGCTCCGGCGCCCGGCGAGAGTCGGTACAATGTACTTTATTTCGGGCCGCTCGTGCCGCCGGAGGCGGACATCGTCGCCCTGCCCGATTGTTTCTTAAGCCGGCGTTTGACGGCGATTATATGTCGGGGCCGCCGGCGCGTCGCGCAACCCGCGCGGCCTTTGTGCTTAAAGTTAAGGAGTGCCGCGGCGCCACGGTATCTGGAAAAACAACTACACGATCTTGCCCGGGTTCATGATGTTCGCCGGGTCGAGCGCCTGCTTGACGGCGCGCATGGCGGCGAGCGCGCCGGCACCATACTCCGCCTCAAGATATTTCATCTTGCCCTGCCCGACGCCATGCTCGCCCGTGCACGTGCCCTCCATGGCGAGTGCGCGGTCCACCAGGCGTTCGCACAGCGCCTTGGCGCGCGCCGTCTCGTCGGGGTCGCTCAGGTCGACCAGCAGCGTGAGATGGAAATTGCCGTCGCCGACATGGCCGAGAATCGGCGCCACCAGCCGGCTCTCGGCAATGTCGCGCTGCGTCGCCGTGACGCATTCGGCGAGCCGCGAGATCGGCACGCACACGTCGGTGGCGACCGCCTGGGCGCCGGCGCGCAGGCCGCGGCCGGCCCAATAGGCGTCGTGCCGCGCCTGCCATAGGCGCGAGCGATCTTCCGCCCTGGTGGCCCATTCGAACGGGCCGCCGGAAAACTCGCCGGCGATCTCGGCGAAGCGCTGCGACTGCTCGGCGACGCCGGCCTCGGAGCCGTGGAACTCGACGAACAGCATCGGCACTTCCGGCAGCGTCAGCTTGGAATAGAGGTTGGTCGCCCGCACCTGCAGCTCGTCGAGCAGCTCGATGCGCGCCACCGGAATGGCCGACTGGATGGTGACGATGGTGGCGTTGCAGGCGGCCTCGACCGATGGGAACGGACACACGCCGGACGCAATCGCCTCGGGGATTCCCGACAGTCTCAGCGTCAGCGACGTGATCACGCCGAGCGTTCCTTCCGAGCCGACCAGGAGCCGCGTCAGGTCGTAGCCGGCGGCGCTCTTCTTGGCGCGCGTGCCCGTCGTGATTGCCTCGCCGTTGGCGAGCACCGCGGTGAGCGCCAGCACGTTGTCCTTCATGGTGCCGTAACGCACCGCGTTGGTGCCGGAGCAGCGTGTCGCCGCCATGCCGCCAAGCGAAGCGTCGGCGCCGGGATCAATGGGAAAGAACAGTCCCTGGTCGCGCAGATATTCGTTGAGCGCCTTGCGGGTGATGCCAGGCTCGACCACGCAGTCGAGATCTTCGGCATGCACCGCCAGCACGCGGTTCATGTCGCGGAAATCGATTGCGACCCCGCCGTACGGCGCGTTGATATGACCTTCGAGCGACGTGCCGGTACCGAACGGGAT
>DATFWC010000588.1:0-2104 GCA_035259885.1 Xanthobacteraceae bacterium | reverse complement strand
TCCGAGGCGAGCCCGATTTCCGTCTCGTTCAACGCCATGGAGTTTCCGCTACGCCAGCAGCGCGATCAGCGGGCGCATGTCTGGCTGCTGCTCCAGCCTGTCAATCCAGTCCACGGCGCGTTGGGCGCGTTCGGCCCCGATCACCGGCCCGGCATTGGCCAGAAACTTGCCCGCGATCTGCTCGTCGCTCATCGGATTGTCGGCGGTGCCGCTCGCGTGCGCGACATGGACCTCGTGGCGGCGGTCGCCCAGGGTAATGGAGGCATGGGCCTCGTCCTGCCGCAGCGTCGCATCGGCGACCGGTTTCACCTTGTTGCGCAATGCTGCAGTCCGCGGATCGGTCGCCTTGGCGTCGGAGAATTGCGCCACGCCGGCGGCGCCGTCGGTGAGGGCGACCGCCGCCGCATGCGCCACGCTGAATTTCGACTGCAATCCCGTCGCCGGCTCGCGCACGCCGGTAATGGACAGGACGAGCGGGTGCACGCGCAGCCCGATGTCATTAACTTTCGCCGGGTCGATCGCGTGGCCGTTGCGCAGCGCGATCACGGCGTCGATCAGCGGGTGCAGGACCACGCCGCAGGCATAGGGCTTGTGGCCGTTGCTCTCGATGACCCAGCCGTTCCCGAGATTTTCGGTCAGCCGCTCCGGCGCGGCCACGTCGCTGTAGATGCGGCAAAAGCCTTTCTCGCCCTCGATGATCTGCTGCGTGCTGTCGAAACCCCGCTCCGCCAGCAGCGCCGCCAGGACGCCGTTCGCGGCGGCTTTTCCGGCGTGAAAGGACTTGCACATGGTGCCGCGGTTCTGCTGCATGCCGGCCGCCTGGGTAGCGGCGATGCCCATGGCATGGGCCAGCCGTTGCGCATCGAGCCCGAGCAGCTTTCCCGCGGCGACCCCGGCCGCAATGCTGCCGAGCGTTCCGGTCAGATGCCAGCCGCCCTTGTGATGCCCCGGCGCGGTGCGGCCGCTGCGCACGCCGGCCTCGAAACCTGTCGCGTAGGCCAGCATGAACTGCGTCCCGCTGACCGGCGCGCGCTGTGCGAGCGCGAACAGCGCGGCGAGCACCGGTGAGCTCGCGTGCAGCACGACGCCGCCCATGTGGGTGTCGTCATAGTCGAGCACGTGCCCCATCTGGCCGTTAACCAGTGGCGCATCGAGGAGGCCGAGCTTCAAACCGCGGCCGAGCACCGTCGCCAGCGGGGAGCCGGAGGTCTCGCGCAGGACTTCGACCAGCAGCGTGACGGTCGCGTGTCCGCTGCCGGCGAGGGCGCAGCCGACCCAGTCGAGCACGCCGCGGCGGGCGGCCCGCACGGCCGCGGGTGAGAGATCGGCGAACCCCGCCGCCGCCAGAACCGCACAGAACGTCTTGGTGAGCGTGACCGTATCGCGCCTGAGATCCTGGTCCATGCTCAAACATAACTTAGAGCGAGATCTCGCTCTATTGCGGCTCAATGCCGGCGCCGCCGCGGTTGTCGATCACCACGGCCTTGCCAAGGCTCCTGGACATCGGATCGCTGAGCAGCGCCACCGGCCGCGAACGGGCACGATGGAGCTGCATCGATTTTCGGCCCCCGATGCAGCACCTACCGCACGGCGCCCAGGCGATCGCAATGGCTGAGGTGGCCTGACCGCGCGACGGCCGTTCTGGCCCATGATTCGCATAAGAGATATTATGGAATATATTTGGGACTGAGGCCGGGCCCAGGAAATCGTTGAAAAGGCGTCTCAGGCTTCAATCCGCATGCCGTCGAAGGCCGGCTCGACGCTAGCCGGCAGCGTGGCGCGCAGCGCCTCGTAATCGAGGTCGGAATGCAGGTTGGTCAGGATCGCGCGCCGCGGCTTGATGCGGCCGATCCATTCCAGCGCCTCGGCCACGCTGAAATGGCTCGGATGCGGCGCGTGGCGCAGCGCGTCGACGATCCACACGTCGATGCCGCCGAGCGCCGCCACGCTGTCCGGCGGCAGACCCTTGAGGTCGCAGGAATACGCCAGCGCGCCGAAGCGGAATCCGAGCGAAAGAATATCGCCGTGCTCCTGGGCGAACGGCAGCGCCGTGATGCTGCCGCCGGCGCCGGCGATGTCGATCGCCTGGCCCGCCGTCATGCGA
>DATFWC010000587.1:0-4900 GCA_035259885.1 Xanthobacteraceae bacterium | reverse complement strand
CCGCAAAGAGCGCAAGGCCATGCTGGCGGCCAAGGTCGAGGACATGATCAATACGGTGGTGCGGCAGATCGCGTTCTATACGTTCGAGCGCAAGGTGCACACCGAGCGCCGCAACGGCGAGCTCACGTCTGAGCGGCTCGGGGAGATCTGGCGCGAGGTGCAGTTGGAGAGTCTCGGGCCGGCGATTGAGCTCAAACCCGGCTACGAGACGTTCTGGACCTATATCCCGCACTTCATTCATTCGCCGTTCTACGTCTATGCCTATGCGTTCGGCGACTGCCTGGTGAACTCGCTCTATGCGGTCTACGAGCGGGCCGAGCAGGGCTTTGCCGAGCGCTATCTCGCCATGCTGGCGGCCGGCGGTACCAAGCACCACAGCGAGCTCCTGAAGCCGTTCGGGCTCGACGCCCGCGATCCCACCTTCTGGGACGGCGGCTTGAAGGTGATCGAGGGGATGATCGGGGAATTGGAGGCGCTGGAACGCTGAGGGGTGGTCCGCGCCGGCCGTCGAAGCTGACCGGAAACCGAGGTATTTGCGCCGGATCCTGGCTGTCGCCCGCGAACGTCCTACATATATGAATCGAGCAGGCGCCCGAGGACCCTTTGTCGGACCGCGATAACGAAGCCAACCGTTTCTCCGCCCGGGCGCGACGCTATGCCCGCGTCGGCACCAACATGAGCGGCGTGGCGGCGCGTTTTGCGGCGGCCGCGATGCTCGGCCTCGGTCTCGACCGCGGTCGCAATGCGGCCGAACTGGCGGCGGCGCTGGGCGGGCTGAAAGGTCCGATCATGAAGGTGGCGCAGCTCATGGCCACCATTCCGGACCTGCTGCCGCCCGAATACGCCGCCGAGCTCGCCAAGCTGCAGAGCGACGCGCCGCCCATGGGCTGGGCCTTCGTCCGGCGGCGGATGAGCGCCGAGCTCGGCCCCGACTGGCAGCACAAGTTTTCCGGCTTCGAGCATCACCCGGCGGCCGCCGCCTCGCTCGGCCAGGTGCACCGCGCACGCGCCCTCGACGGCACCGAACTGGCCTGCAAGCTGCAGTATCCCGACATGCAGTCGGCGGTCGAGGCCGATCTCGGCCAGCTCAAGGTCCTGTTCGCCATCCACCGCCGCATGGATCCGGTGATCGAAACCACCGAGATCTACAAGGAGATCAGCGCGCGCGTGCGCGAGGAGCTCGACTATCATCGCGAGGCCAAGCACGTGGCGCTCTACCGCGCCATTCTGGCCGACGTCGGCCTGATCCGCGTGCCGCGAGTGTGGCACGAGCTGTCGACCGGCCGCCTGCTGACGCTGGACTGGCTCGAGGGCGGCAAGCTGCTGGCCCACAAGGACGATGCGCTGGCGGTGCGCAATCGCCTCGGCACTGCCATGTTCACGGCCTGGTGGTTTCCGTTCAGCCGCTTCGGCGTCATCCACGGCGACCCGCACCTCGGCAACTACACGGTCTTTTCCGACGACGGCATGCCCGGCGGCATCAACCTGCTCGACTACGGCTGTATCCGCATCTTTCCGGCAAAGTTCGTGGGCGGCGTGGTCGACCTCTATCATGGGCTGCTGCACGGCGACGACGACCTGGTCGTGCACGCCTACGAGACCTGGGGGTTCCGCCGGCTCAGTCGCGAGCTGATCGACAGCCTCAACATCTGGGCGCGGTTCATCTATGGGCCGCTGCTGCAGGACCGCGTGCGCAGCATCGCCGACGGGGTCAAGCCGTCGGAATACGGCCGGCGCGAAGCCTTCCGCGTGCACCAGGCGCTGAAGCAACGCGGCCCGGTCACGGTGCCGCGCGAGTTCGTGTTCATGGATCGCGCTGCCATCGGGCTCGGCGGCGTGTTCCTGCACCTGCGCGCCGAGCTCAATTTCCACCGCCTGTTCAACGAGGCGATCGAGCGGTTCTCGGTCGACCAGGTCGCCCGCCGGCAGGCGCGGGCGCTCGCCGCCGCCGGGCTCCCGCAGGCCGCCTAGAAAAGCAGCCGCCGGCGCGCCGCAAAGTCGCCGGCGGGCGTTGCCCCGCCACGGCAATTAGGCTAATCCCGCGCCACCAATGCACTGTGGAGGACCGAATGGCCGATCATGCCGAGGTCGAATACGCGACCGCTGCAGGTAACGACTACATCGAACACGAGGGCATGTACCGGCGGTTTCTCCATTTGACCGTCGTGCTGATCATCCATGTCATCAACATCCTCCTGGCGCTGGCGATCGGCGGCGTGATGGGGCACTGGCTGCCGAACGCCCTCGTGGTCTTCATCGTCGCGGTCGGGGCGGCCGCCCACGGGGTCATCAGCGGATCGAAGGCGTCGAGCTACGTGGCCCTCGCGGTGTCGCTCGTCGTCTTCGTGTTGTCGGCCGGATAGGAAGCTTGGTGCATGCGCATCGCAGTCGCGCGTGAAGCGGGAGCCGGCGAGGCGCGGGTTGCGGCCACCCCGGACACGGTCAAGCGCATGAAGGCGCTCGGTGCCGACGTAGTGGTGCAGGCGGGCGCCGGCACCGCCTCCGGCATCCTCGACGCCGACTACGAGGCGGCGGGTGCGACCATCGCCCCCACCATCCAGGAGGCCGTGCGCGACGCCGACGTCGTGCTCAAGGTGCGCCGTCCCAGCGAGGCCGAGGTCAGGAACTACAAGCGCGGTGCGCTCGTGCTCGCCATGATGGACCCGTTCGGCAACGAGGCGGCGCTCAAGCCGCTGGCCGACGCCGGCGTGGTCGCCATCGCCATGGAGCTGATGCCGCGCATCACCCGTGCCCAGGTCATGGACGTGCTGTCGTCGCAGGCCAACCTCGCCGGCTATCGCGCCGTCATCGACGCGGCGGCCGAGTACGGCCGTGCCCTGCCGATGATGATGACGGCCGCCGGCACCGTGCCGGCGGCAAAAGTGTTCGTGATGGGAGCCGGCGTGGCCGGGCTGCAGGCGGTCGCCACGGCACGCCGCCTTGGCGCCGTCGTGAGCGCCACCGACGTGCGCCCCGCCGCCAAGGAGCAGGTGGAGAGCCTCGGCGCGAAATTCATCGCCGTCGAGGACGAGGAATTCAAGCAGGCCGAGACCGCCGCCGGCTATGCCAAGGAGATGTCGAAGGAGTACCAGGCCAAGCAGGCCGCGCTGGTCGCCGAGCACGTCAAGAAGCAGGACATCGTGCTCACCACCGCGCTGATCCCGGGCCGGCCGGCGCCGCGGCTCATTTCCGCCGACATGGTGAGGTCCATGCGGCCCGGCTCGGTGATCGTCGATCTGGCGGTGGAGCGCGGCGGCAATGTCGAACTGGCGAAGCCCGGCGAGGTCGTCGATGTGAACGGCGTCAAGATCGTCGGGCATCTCAATGTGCCGGGCCGGCTCGCCGCCACGTCCTCCAGCCTCTACGCCAAGAATCTCTACGCCCTGCTCGAAATCCTGGTGGACAAGAAGACCAAGGCACTCGCCGTCGACTGGAACGACGAGATCGTCAAGGCCACCGTGCTCACCCGCGACGGTGCCGTGGTCCACCCCGGGTTCCAGCCCAAGAGCGCAGCCTGATCGATTTTTTGAGGAGAACCGGCATGGAACACGCGGCACAGGCCATCGATCCGTTCGTGTTCCGCTTCTCGATTTTCGTGCTCGCCGTATTCGTCGGCTACTACGTGGTGTGGTCGGTCACGCCGGCGCTGCACACGCCGCTGATGTCGGTGACCAACGCGATCTCGTCGGTCATCGTGGTCGGCGCGCTGCTTGCCGTCGGCGTCCAGCTCGTGTCCGGCGACGACGGCCCGCTATGGGCGCGCGCGCTCGGCTTCGTCGCGCTCGCCTTTGCGTCAGTCAACATCTTCGGAGGCTTTCTCGTCACCCAGCGCATGCTGTCGATGTACCAGAAGAAGAAGTGACGACGATGACGTGGGGCTTGAGACGAGGCTATGCCGCTTGCTCCACCTCTCCCCGCGGGGGAGAGGTCGGATCGCGCAACGATCCGGGTGAGGGGGGACGAGCCTATCCAGCGTCACTCGCCCCCTCACCCCAACCCTCTCCCCGTTGGGGAGAGGGAGCCCGCCGAGTTCGTTACTGCCACGGGAGCGCAGCGCGATGAACGCCAATCTCGTGGCGCTGCTGTATCTCGTCGCCGGTGTCCTTTTCATCCTGGCGCTGCGCGGGCTGTCCAGCCCGGAGACCAGCCGGCAGGGCAACCTGTTCGGCATGATCGGCATGGCGATCGCGATCGGCACCACGGTGGCGTCGCATCCGCCCGCCGGCGGAACCGCCTGGCTGCTGGTGCTCGTCGGCATCGCCGCCGGCGGCAGCGTGGGCGCGGTGATCGCCCGCCGCGTGCCGATGACGGCCATGCCGGAGCTGGTCGCCGCATTCCACTCGCTGGTCGGCATGGCGGCCGTGCTGGTGGCGGCCGGCGCGCTCTATGCGCCGAGCGCGTTCGACATCGGCCAGGTCGGTGCCATCCACAAGGCGAGTCTGGTGGAGATGTCGATCGGCGCCGCCATCGGCGCCGTCACGTTCACCGGCTCGGTGATCGCGTTCCTGAAGCTGTCGGCGCGCATGAGCGGCGCCCCGATCCTGCTGCCGGCGCGGCACGCCATCAACATCGGCCTCGCCGTGGCGCTGGTCGCGCTCGTCATCGTGTTCGTGCGCACCGAGAGCTACGTGGCGTTCTGGCTGATCGCCGCCGCTTCGTTCGCGCTCGGCGTCCTGATGATCATTCCGATCGGCGGCGCCGACATGCCGGTGGTGATCTCCATGCTCAATTCCTACTCGGGATGGGCCGCCGCGGGCATCGGCTTCACGCTCGGCAACACGGCGCTGATCATCACCGGGGCGCTGGTCGGCTCCTCCGGCGCGATCCTGTCCTACATCATGTGCAAGGGGATGAACCGCAGCTTCGTCTCGGTGATCCTCGGCGGCTTCGGCGGCGAGGT
>DATFWC010000586.1:0-2855 GCA_035259885.1 Xanthobacteraceae bacterium | reverse complement strand
CTACACCGGCTTCAAGGTGAACTCGGGCGAGTACAAGGTCATGGGCCTCGCGCCCTACGGCGAGCCGAAATACGTCGAAAAAATTCTCGACAACCTGCTCGACCTGCGCGACGACGGCACGTTCCGCGTGAACCAGGATTTTTTCAACTACTGCACCGGCCTGACCATGACCAACGAGCGTTTCGCCGCGCTGTTCGGTCAGCCGGTGCGCCGGCCGGACGAATTGCTGACGCCGTTTCACATGGATGTCGCCGCATCGATCCAGGCGGTGACCGAGGAGATCATGCTGCGCCTGGCGCGCTCGACGCGCGCCGAGACCGGCCACAAGAACCTGTGCCTCGCCGGCGGCGTGGCGCTCAACTGCGTGGCCAACGGAAAGATCCTGGCCGAAGGAATCTTTGACGACATCTGGGTGCAGCCAGCGGCGGGCGACGCCGGCGGCTCGGTCGGCGCCGCGCTTGCGGCCTACTACCTCCACGCCGGGCGTCAGCGCGTGGTCGCCTCCAACGAGATCGACGGCATGCAGGGCGCCTATCTCGGTCCCGCCTATGACCAGGCGCAGATCGAGAGCGAGCTCACGGCGGCCGGGGCCCGTTTCGTCACGTTGCCGGAGCACGACGTCATCGACCGCACGGCGGACGCGCTCGGCGGCGGCAAGGCGGTCGGCTGGATGCAGGGCCGCATGGAGTTCGGCCCGCGCGCGCTCGGCAACCGCTCGATCCTTGGCGATCCGCGCTCGCCGACGATGCAGAAGATGCTCAACCTCAAGGTCAAGTACCGCGAAAGCTTCCGTCCCTTCGCGCCGTCGGTGCTGCGCGAGGACGTCGCCGACTGGTTCGAACTCGACGGCGACTCGCCCTATATGCTGCTGGTCGCCAAGGTGCGCGGGGAGCGCCGCCGCGCCATGACGGCGGACGAGCAGGCGCTGTTCGGCATCGACAAGCTCAACGTGCCGCGCTCGGACATTCCGGCCGTCACCCACGTGGACTACTCGGCCCGCGTCCAGACCGTCCACCAGGAGACCAACCCGCGCTACCACGCGCTGCTCGGCCGCTTCAAGGAGCTCACCGGCTGCCCGGTCCTGGTCAACACCAGCTTCAACGTGCGCGGCGAGCCGATCGTGTGCAGCGCCACCGACGCGTTCCGCTGCTTCATGGGAACGGAGATCGAACGCCTGGTAGTCGGCAACTGCTTCCTCGAGAAAGAGCAGCAGGATCCGTCGCTCAAGCTCGACTACAAGGACGCTTTCGAGCTCGACTGATGCACCGCGGCCACACTCTCACCAATTGTTAACCTCCCTGCGAGAGGGTGGGGCAGATGGCAGTATTTTGCCACGATGTCCGGGTCGTCTGGCCATGACCCGGCAGCGTTCGGCGCAAAGGATTTCAGGCGCCATCGGGGGTCGGTGAGGCGTAACAAACGGGGGACCCGCGGCGGATGCAGCGGAGGAGGGACGAGTTTCGCCATTGGCTGCGTCTGGGCGCGGTGGCGCTTGGCTGCATGGCCCTGGCCAATTGCTCCTCCGGTCTGTCGAGCAAGGTCGATCCGCGCTACGGCGTCAGCGCCAGCCCGCGCGTCGTCGCCGAAGGCGAGCGCGCGCCCAAGGGCGGCGGCACCTACCGCATCGGCAAGCCCTACATGGTGGGCGGCCGCATGTACGTGCCGGAAGAGAACAAGGACTATCGCGCCGAGGGCCTGGCTTCCTGGTATGGCCGGGATTTCCATGGCCGGCTGACGGCCAACGGCGAAGTGTTCGACATGGAATCGATCTCGGCCGCGCATCCGACGCTGCCGATGCCGAGCTATGTGCGCGTCACCAACCTCGCCAACCGCAAATCGCTCATCGTGCGGGTGAACGATCGCGGTCCCTATCACCAGAACCGCGAGATCGACCTATCGATGCGCGCGGCGCAGCTTCTGGGCTTCCACAACGACGGCGTCGGCCGCGTGCGCGTCGAGTATGTTGGCCCGGCGCCGCTGGAAGGATCGGACGACCGCCGGCTGATGGCGACCTTGCGCGACGGCGCGCCGGCCCAGGCGCCGTCCGCCATCTTGGTCGCCTCGGCAAAACCGTTCCTGCCGCGCGGCGCCGACACGCCGGTTCCACCGGAGCGGCCGTTCGACCTCGGCCTGCCAGGCGCCGAGGCGGCGGCGCCCACCCGCGCCACCCAGATGACCGGCACGCCCGCACGCACCAGGATGACGGCCCCCCCTGCGGCGCTGCCCGGCGTCGCCTATGCGGACCCGCCAGGAACGCCCGCGCCGCAGCTGGGCACCCGCACGATCGCCTCGGCAGGGCCCGCCACGGGCCCGACGCCGGCCTTCGGCTATGCGCCGGCACCCAACACCCTGGGGGCCCAGGCGGCCATGCTCGGGCGCGGGTTGTACTGAGGATTGGCAGGAAAATGGGTTGGTAACTTCTTTTTCCTTGACAGCGTTCCCGTTTTGTTCTACTCCAAGCTGGTCCCGGCTCACCTGAGGGCGTCTTCCGGAGACTACCGGCGGGCGGAGCGGGGAGCGGTTTCCTGCGGGCGGGACTCGTCATCCCGCACTCGGGCGACCCGGGCTCGTCACCCTCGGCTACTACGGGCCGGGTGCGAGTATGGTCTCGCCGAACGGCTTCCGGGCAACCGGGAGCGCGCAAGTAGCGGGCCCGGTGGTCGACAAATGCCGCGGTGAAGCGCCGAAAGGCGTGCGCCCCGCGTCATGGGGCGAGGGACGCCGCGTCATGGCGTCTTCGGCGTGCCGCGTCACGGCACGTTCATGGTGCGGCGATCCGCACCTGCGCCGTTTCGGCGCTCTGCCCCCTCGGGTTCATGCCGAGGGCTCCTCGAAGGCGCAGGCCCGTGCGCCTC
>DATFWC010000585.1:0-5466 GCA_035259885.1 Xanthobacteraceae bacterium | reverse complement strand
ACGCACAGCCCGGCGTGAGCACGGCCGGTCCACCACGTAGCAGCGGGCTCGGCGTGGTGGAGCAAGCAGCACGGCCACGTTTTCTTCCGTCACCCCGCGGACTTTTCCGCCTCCGCGAACGCCCTCTTGGCGCGTTCCTTCTGGATCACGGCGTTGAGCTCGCCGCCGTAGATGAAGATGCATGCCGTGAGATAGAGGAACACCAGCGCGATCATCACCGAGGCGAGGCCGGCATAGTAGATCGAGTAGGTGAACGCGTAGTCCGCCAGATAGCGTCCGAACAGGATGCCGGCCGCCAGCCACAGCACCAGCGTCACCAGGATCCCCGGCAAAATTTCGCGAAATTTGCGGCGGCCGGCTGGCAGCCACAGGTGGACCATTATGAGCGCCACGATCAGCAGCACCGTCGTGATGGCGAAGCGCGCAAAGGTGACGATCTCCGAGAAGGGTTCCAGGGCGGGTATGTATCTCACCGCGATGCGCCACAGGATCGGCGCCAGCACGACCAGGAACGACAACGCCAGCAGCGACGCCGCCGCGACGATCACGTAGCCGATGGATTCCAGGCGCAGCAGCCAGATGGGACGGCGATCGACCACGCTGTAGGCGCGGTTGAGCGCGATGCGGAGGCTCTCGATGCCGCTGGAGGCGAAGTAGAGGGCGAGCAGAACGCCGACGGTGAGGACGCGGCCATGCGCGCCGCTGAGCACGGTGTGAATCTCCTGTGCGATCGGTGCCGACACCTCCTCGGGCCAGGCCTCCAGCACGATGCGGGCGGCTTCGTCGGCGAGGTTCTCCGAGCCGATGATGCCTGTGATCGCCGTCACGACGAGGAAGAACGGAAACATCGACATCAGCGCAGAGAGCGCAATATGGCTCGCGATCGCCCAGCCGTCGTCGGCCGCGAACTGCCAGAAGGCCTCGAGAGCATAGCGAAAACTGCGACGGAGGAAGGACAAGGCGCGTGCGATCCCGCTGGGCCTTGTTGACATCGCGAATCGCGGCGGCCTTGGCAAGCCGGAAGATGCGCGCGGGGCTCAGGCCTCGGCTATAAGCCTGGCCGAGGCCGTCTCGATGTCGTGCTCCAGGCGGCCGAGAAAGACGTCGCGATCGAACCCGGGCGGAATGGGATCGAGAAACTCGGCCCGCACGGTGCCGGGATAGCGCTTGAACGAGCGCCGGGCCCAGAACAGGCCGGAATTGAGCGCCACCGGCAGGCACCGCACGCCGGTCTCGGCATACAGGTGGGCAATCCCTGATTTGTAGGAGGGCGGCGCACCGGGCGCGCGGCGTGTGCCCTCGGGAAAGATGATGATCTGGCGACCACGCGCGAGATCGAGACGGGCGCGGTTGGTCATGCGGGTGAGGGCCTGGCGTCCGGCCAAGCGATCGATCGGGATCATGCAGCCCTTGCGCATGTACCAGCCGAAGAACGGGATCCACATCAGCTCGCGCTTGACGATGAAGACCGGGTCGGCGAACAGCGGCAGCAGCGCAAAGGTCTCCCAGATCGACTGGTGCTTCGCCGCGACGATCAGCGGCCCGGGGGGGATGTTTTCGACGCCGGAGAACTTGACGTCGATCCCGCAGATCGCCTTGAGCAGCCACAGATTGGTGCGCGCCCACACCTTGGCGAACTCGATGATCGCCCGGTACGGCATGAAGAACGTCGGCAGGGCGGCGATGAAGTAGAGGAGCAGCGAAAGATAGAACAGGACATTGAACAGGATGGAGCGGACGATGATCAGCACGTCGTCAACCTGACCACGTCGTGCTTCAACGCGTGACCATGCGCGGTTCGGAGGCGGCGGCGCCGACCGCCGCCGCCTCGGACGGCGGTTCGAACCGCATGCGCACCTGGGTCACGATGTATTTGAGATATTCCGACAGCAGGAGCCGGGCCGTGGAGGGATCCCACCAGCGATCGGTCCGCACCTTTTCCGGTACGACCGGAAACGGAATCAGCGTGACCTCGGGAAGCTGCCGCTCCAGCTCGGCCATGGCGCGCGGCATGTGATAGTTCGACGTGACGATGATCAGCGACTGCATGCGGCGATCGACGGCCCAGCGCTTGGTCTCGAGCGCGTTGCCCACCGTGTTGACGGCGGAATGATCGAGATCGACGCAACAGGTGATCAGCCGTCCATAGGCCGGCGCCAGCCGGGCGATCTCTGCCGCCGTGGTGGCGCGGTGCACGCCAGTGATGAGCAGGCGCTTGCCGCGCCCTTCCGACAGCAGCTCGATCGCATCGGCGACGCGTGACGACCCGCCGGTGAGGACGACGATACCGTCGGCCTGGCGCTCGAGCTTCACCTCCTGAGTCGGGACCGCCCACACGAACCACCAGAAGCCGATGGCGACGGCGATCGCGGCGGCGACGCACAGCGCCGCCACGGCCGATGCGATTCGCCGCGTCCATGACACGGCCTGGCCGCCGGGCAGCGCGCCGTGGTCGGGATGCTGCGGGCTCGGTGAGGGGGCCGACATCGCTCTTACTCGCCACGCATCATATCACAGCGTCAAACCGGGCGTATGAACGCCGGTTCATTCCAGCGCCTTGAGGGTGCTGCGGACCGTGAGACGCGAGGTCAGGGCGGTCACCAGGGCGATCAGCACGACCTGGCCGAGGACGGCCGCATAGCCGTCCATCCCGATGGCGAAGCTGCCGAACAGCGCCGCCAGCTGCTCCTCGCCCGGAGTTCCGCGGAACCAAGCCCCGATCAGCTGCGCCAGGGCGAACACGGCCAGCGCCGCCGCGCCGCCGATCACGCCGCCCTTGAGCCCGAGCACGAGAAAATGCCGCTGGAACTCGCCGGCGATGAAGTTGTCGCGGGCGCCGACGAAATGCAGCACTTCGACGATCGCCCGGTTGGTCGCCATGGCGCCGCGCGTCGCGAACATGACCGACAGTACCGTGGCGGCGAGGACCAGGGCCAGAACCCCGATGCCGAGCGCCACCGCGCTGTTGGCCATGGCGCGCATGCGGTCGATCCAGCCGCGATGATCGTCGAGGCTCGAGCCTGGCACCCGCTCGGCGAGCGCCCGCCGTAACCGGCCGAGGTCGGGCGCGGGGTCGGCCGCCAGCTTCACCACCACGATGCGCGGCACGGGAAGATCGTCGAGCGAGAGGCCGGTGCCAAGCCACGGCTCGAGCAGGGACGCGGCTTCGGCCTTGGAATAGGGCCGCACGTCGCTGATGCCGGGAACCGATCCGGCAATCGTCGCGGCCGTCGCCACGTCGGCATCGCCGTCGCGTCCGGGCGTCGGCCGGATCTGGATCGTGACCTCGCGCGCGACGCTAGACTGCCATTCGCCGGCCGCCGCTCCGATCAGCACGACCGCGCCGACGGTCAGCGAGGCCAGGAACGTCATGATGGCGATCACCGCCACCAGCGCTCGTCCGGCGATGGAATCCACCGGCACGATCGAGGTCTCGCCGCGCGGCGCGGGGGCGCGCCGTTGCAGCGGAGTGCTCTCGTCTACGTCGAAGGGACTTGCTTCATTCATAATCGTGCAGCCGTCCTTCGTGCAGTACCAGGCGGCGCGCATCGAACTGGTCCATCAGCGCGATGTCGTGGGTGGCGATGACGACCGAGGTTCCCGATTTGTTGAGCTCGATGAAGAGGCGCAGCAGTCGTTTGGCCAGCGCCGGATCGACATTGCCGGTCGGCTCATCGGCCAGCAGCAGCTGCGGCCTGCTGATGACGGCGCGCGCGATCGCGGCGCGCTGCTTCTCGCCGCCCGACAGGACCGGCGGCAGCGCCCCCATGCGGTGGCCGAGCCCGACCCAGTGCAACAGCTCGGCGACCTCGTTGCGGTAGCTGTCCTCGCCGCGGCCCAGGACGCGCAGCGGCAGAGCCACGTTCTCGAACGTCGTCATGTGATCGAGCAGGCGGAAATCCTGGAACACGATACCGATGCGGCGGCGCAGGGTGGACAGCGCGTCCTTGCTCAGGCTGCCGATGTCATGACCGAACAGGCTGATGAGGCCGCGGC
Source organism: Xanthobacteraceae bacterium (assembly GCA_035259885.1). Classification (GTDB taxonomy): domain Bacteria; phylum Pseudomonadota; class Alphaproteobacteria; order Rhizobiales; family Xanthobacteraceae; genus DATFWC01. The sequence goes on along the minus strand of DATFWC010000585.1, from coordinate 1,470 downwards.
TGGGCTTGAGCGAGACGAATAGCAGGCGCAGCAGCGAGCTCTTTCCCGCGCCCGAAGGGCCGGTGAGGAACTGCAGCGAGTTGGGCCGGATGCGAAAGGTCAGGTCCCGCAGGATTTCGGGCCCCAGGCCATAGCGCAAGCCCACGTTTTCGAATCGGACCACGCCTGTCTCCGCGTCGGCCGCGAAGCGGTTTTCGCGGCTGTCGGCAAATCATACCAGGGCCGCCGCGCGCAGCGCCTCGGCGGGCCCTCTCCCAGCCTGACTTTGCAGGCCTCGGCTTAAGGATGCATTAAGCATCGCAAACAGGGCTGTAAACGCCCCGTTCGGGCCGTCATCACAGCCGGGCTTGTCCAAGGCCATTTCGCTCGGTTGCGCCGTCGGCCACCGTCGTCGGCCTGCTCAGCACAGGCCGGCATGAATACCTACCCGGTATATTCCAGAATATGCATGCCGGCGCCCCAGCGGTCGATCAGATAGAGGCGGCCGTCGGCATCGGCGCCGATGTCGTTGGACTGGATCGCGTCCTGGCCGCCGGGCGTCTCCGGCACGTAACAGCCGACCTCCCTCGGCTTGAGCGGATCGCTCACGTCGACGGCACGCAGCCCGGCGTTGAAGTAGGTGAGGAACACGAGGTTCGCCCACGGCCCGTCGGCAGGAATGTTTTCCAGGATGTTGTGCGCGCCGAAGCGGCCTGGCCGGTCGAAATATTTTTCGCGATCGGGAAAGAAGGTGGCGACGGGAATCGGGTTCGTCTCCTGGCGGATGTCGATGACCCACATGAACTGCGCGTCCCAGTATTTCTGCCGTGCGCGCGCTTCGTCGGTCACCACCATGTAGGGCTTGTCGCCGATCGGCCAGCACGTGTGGTTGGAGCCGGGAAACGGCGGTGACCACTGCAGGTGGCCGACAAGCTCCATGTCCGTGAGATCGGTGCAGTCGATGATGGCGACGCCGCCGCCCCAGAACGCCGCGAACATTCGGTTGCCGCGGATCGTCGGCGGCCCATGCAGCGTGCACGTGGTGTCCGCGGGCATGGGATCGCCGCCGCCGCCATTGCCTTTGCCTTCCACCCTCTGCCAGGGCAGACCCCAGATGCTGATCACGTCGGGACGCAGCGGGTCGCGGATGTCAAGCGTCCAGATCACGCGCTTGCTCCAGCCCTCGGCATCGTTGGGCAGGAAGGCGAGCTTGCGTGCATTGTCGACGCCGAAGCGATGCGGGCCCGAGCCGGGCGTGTCGTAGAAACCGACTTCCTTCGGCGCCTCGCGCCGGCTGATGTCGAAGATGTAGAGGCCGGTGCGGGCATTGCGGCCCTTGTCGCCGGCCAGGCGCTCCGAGTTGACGTACAGAATGTCGTCGCCGACCACGCGCAGCTTGTGACAGTGCACGCCGGCCGGCGCCTTGAACTCCCACACCTTGCGCGGGTTGCGCGGGTCGCGCACGTCGTGCACCGTAAAACCTTCCGGCGC
>DATFWC010000584.1:0-2702 GCA_035259885.1 Xanthobacteraceae bacterium | reverse complement strand
CGTGGCGCGTGGAGCAATTTCCCTGCGGCCGGCGAACGCGCCATGAAATGCTGTTGCGGCCGCTCGGTCAGCATTGCTAACGCATTGAACTGCTCATATTTTCTTGCGCAAGGCGACCCTCGACTCGGCGCCGCGGCGCATGATGCGCCGGATCCTCGCCCAGAGGCCCCATGCCGCTCAATCACGTCACGCTCGACGACAAGTACGACCTGGGCAAGAGCCGCGTGTTCGTCACCGGCTACCAGGCGCTGGTGCGCCTGGCCCTGATGCAGAAGGAACGCGACCGCCGCGCCGGGCTCAACACCGCCGGCTACGTCACCGGCTATCGCGGCTCGCCGCTCGGCGGCCTCGACCAGCAGTTCATGCGGGCGGCGCAGACGCTGGTCGCCAACGACATCAAATTCCAGGCCGGCCTCAACGAGGACCTCGCGGCCACCGACGTGTGGGGCACGCAAGCCGCGGAACTGCGCCGCGAAGGCAGGTTCGATGGCGTGTTCTCCATCTGGTACGGCAAGGGCCCGGGCGTCGACCGCACCGGCGACGTGTTCCGCCACGCCAATTTCGCCGGCACCTCGCGCCACGGCGGCGTGCTCGCCCTCATGGGCGACGATCACACGGCGGAATCCTCGACCACGGCGCACCAGTCCGAGTTCCACTTCGTCGACGTGATGATCCCGATCCTCAATCCGGCGGGCGTGCAGGAGATTCTCGACTACGGGCTCTACGGCTGGGCAATGTCGCGCTTCACCGGCGCCTGGGTGGCGCTCAAATGCATGCACGAGACGGTGGAGTCGACGGCCGTGATCGACGGCAGCCTCGACCGCGTGCAGATCGTGATGCCGGATGATTTCCAGCATCCGGAAGGCGGGCTCAACATCCGCCTCAACGACACCGTGCTCGGCATGGAGGCGCGGCTGCACGACTACAAGCGCGACGCCATGCTGGCCTTCGTGCGCGCCAACAAGCTCAACCGCAATATCATCTCGGGCGGACGCAACCCGAAGATCGGCATCATCACGGTGGGCAAGAGCTATCTCGACGTGCGCCAGGCGTTCGACGAGCTCGGCCTCGACGAGACCAGGTGCAACGACTTCGGCATCCGCCTCTACAAGGTCGCCTGCCCGTGGCCGCTGAGCCAGCGCGAGCTCAAGGAGTTTGCCGACGGGCTCGACCTCATCATCGTGGTCGAGGAGAAGCGCTCGCTCATCGAGGTGCAGGTGCGCGAGGAGCTGTATGGCACCGCCAACCAGCCGGTGTGCATCGGCAAAAAGGACGAGCGCGGCAACTGGCTGTTCCCGGTCAAGGGCGCGCTCGATCCCAACGACATCGCCATCTGCATCGGCGAGCGCCTGCTGGCGCGCGGTCACAACGACGCGATCGCCGGGCGCGTGGCGCGGCTGAAGGAGGCGCAAGCGCGGCTGGCGCAGGCCAGCGAGATCGCCACCCGGATCCCGTATTTCTGCTCCGGCTGCCCGCACAATTCGTCGACCGTGGTGCCGGAGGGCATGCGCGCCTATGCCGGCATCGGCTGCCACTACATGGCGCAATGGATGGACCGCCGCACGCTCGGCTTCACCCAGATGGGCGGCGAGGGCGCCAACTGGATCGGCGAGGCGCCGTTCTCCAAGCGCGCGCACGTGTTCCAGAACCTCGGCGACGGCACCTACAACCATTCCGGCTATCTGGCGATCCGCGCCGCGGTCGCGGCGAACGTCAACATCACCTACAAGATCCTGTTCAACGACGCCGTCGCCATGACGGGCGGCCAGCGCAACGACGGCGGCCTCGACGTGCCGTCGATCGCCCGCCAGGTGGCGGCCGAAGGCGTCAAGCGCGTGGTCGTCGTCACCGACGAGCCAAAGAAATATCCGCGCGGCACCGACTGGCCGCGCGGGCTCACCATCCATCACCGCGACGAGCTGATGAAGGTGCAGACCGAGCTCGCCGCCGTGCCGGGCGTCACCGCGCTCATCTACGACCAGACCTGCGCGGCGGAGAAGCGCCGCCGCCGCAAGCGCGGTGCCTTCCCGGACCCGGACAAGCGTGTGGTGATCAACGAGCTGGTGTGCGAAGGCTGCGGCGACTGCGGCGTGCAGTCGAACTGCGTGTCGGTGCAGCCGGTGGAGACCGAGTTCGGGCGCAAGCGCACCATCGACCAGTCGAGCTGCAACAAGGACTATTCCTGCCTCAAAGGCTTTTGCCCGTCGTTCGTGACGGTGCACGGCGCCAAGTTGAAGGCCGGCACCGGCATTGCCGAGCCGGCGACGCTGCCGCCGCTGCGCGAGCCGGCGCTGCCGTCACTGCCGCCGGGCGGCACCTATTCGATGATCGTCACCGGCATCGGCGGCACCGGCATCGTCACGGTCGGCGCCATCGTCGGCATGGCGGCGCATCTGGAAGGCAAGGCCTGCGGCATCATCGACATGGCCGGCCTGGCGCAGAAGGGCGGGGCGGTGTTCTCGCACATTCGCATCGCCGAGCGGCCGGAGGACATCCACGCCATCCGCGTGGCGGCCGGCAGCGCCGACCTGGTGCTGGGCGGCGACGTCGTGGTGGCGGGTTCGAAAAAGGTTTTGGGGGCCGTGAAGCCGGGCGCCACCGCGGTGATCAACCTGGCCGAGTTCCTGCCCGGCGATTTCACCCGCAACGCCGATTTTTCGCTGCCCACCGAGCGGCTGAAGCGCGCCATCGCGGCGGCAGCC
>DATFWC010000583.1:0-10720 GCA_035259885.1 Xanthobacteraceae bacterium | reverse complement strand
ACGATGACATCATGCCGCCAGTTGCTCCGCCATCCAGTCGGCGGCGGCGGGCCGCCAGCGATAGGCGCGGTCGTTGGCGATGTGATTGCCGTTCTCGATGATCAGGAGCTCGACCGGGCCTTTCACCTCGCGCGCCAGGCGCTCGGCATCCTGACACGGGACGATGCGGTCGAGCCGCCCGTTCATGATGAAGGTCGGGCAAGTGATGCGCTGCGCGACGCCCTCGAGCGACAGCGTTGCGGCATGGCGCCGCGCATCGTCCGGCTTGGCGCAACGGCTGCGGATGCGGAACGCCTCGCGCGTCAACTCCGGCAGGCCGTCCCACGCCTCCGCCCAGACGAAGGGCCCGCCCAGGGCCATGCACGCCTTGATGCGCTTCTCGAAGGCGGCGGCGCGCGGCGCATAGTAGCCGCCGAGGCTCACGCCCCACATGCCGATCCGCCCGGCATCGAGGTCGCGGCGCTGCTCCACGGCGTCGATCACCGCCGCCACCGGGACCTCGTAGTCGCCGCGGATGGCGAAGTCGTACTGGCCTTCGCCCTGGCCCGGCCCGTCGAACGAGAGCGTCGCCAGGCCGCGCGCCAGGAACGGCTGCTCGTAGGCGTCGCACTCCTCCTTGGTGGAGTCGAGGCCCATGGCCATGACCACGACCGGCGGCCGTGCGACGCCCGGCGGCTTGCGCAAAATGCCGACCAGGCGCTTGCTCTCGTAGGGAATCTCGACCCGTTCGCCGGGCGGAGCGATGTGCGGGAGCGCCAGCTTGCGGCATTCGACCGCCTTGCCGTGCGCCACCTTCATCTGCGCCTGGTCGTGCACGAAGAGGAATGCGGCGAAATGGTAGTAGACGCCGGCGCGCTGCAGGTGCTCGCCGGCGCTGAGGAGCTGCTTTCGTTCCAGCGCCTCGCGCCCGAGCCGCTCATGCTGGGCGGCGCGCTCCGACCATGCGCGGCACCAGTCGTCCCACGCCAGGAGAGACGCCGTGACCTCCTCGAAATCGGTCAGGGTGACGCCGTTGGCGACGAAACGCGGCGCCCAGTGGGCGATGGCTGAGCGGACGCGGGCGTCTGGCGACGGAGGGGCGTCGTTCATGGTCTCCAATCCTCTCGGCCGTCATTCCGGCCGAGCCGCGGCAGCGGCGAGGGCCGGAATCCATGACTACCGATCATGGTTATGGATTCCGGGCTTGCGGGCTTTTCGCCCGCGCCCCGGAACGACGTCGACATCATTCGGCCGCCTGCTTGGCCTGCTTGCGCGCCCAGTAGCCGGCGCTCTGCTTCGACTGCGCCAACGCCTCGGCGGTCTCGAATCCGGGCGCCATGGAGGCCGAGGTCCCCGACAGGATCTGGTGGTGCTCGATGTCGAGCGTGCGCAGCCAGCGCTGCTGGCCCATGGTGAGCGCCACGAAATAGCCGATCTCGACCAGCTCGGGCTCGCTGAAGTGGCGGTGCAGCCGGGCCCAGAACGCGTCGTCCACCGGCAGGTCCCAGGTGATCGCTTCGGCGTAGGCGAGCGCCGCCTTCTGGCGGTCGTCGTAGCGCGACGAACTCTCGAAATTGATCAGGTCCATGTAGTCGTCTTCGACGACGCCCTGGCCGGCCGCCTTCATCGAGCGCTGGTTGCCGCAATATTCGCATTTGACCGAACGGGAGACGTAGATCCGGCACAGTTCCTTGATGGCGTGATCGGCGACGCCGTTCTTGAACACGTCGCGCCAACTGTTGGCGAATGACCAGAATACCGCGGGCACATGGGCGCGCACTGCCTGGCTTTCCGGCCGCGGGGTGCCTTCGCGGGCGCAGCGATCGAACTCGGCCAGCATGGCCGGGTCGGTGACGGTCGCCGGGTCGATGTAGCTGATGCGCGGCTTGTTCATTGCTCGTTTCCTCGAGAAGTGCTGGAAGAGGGCCGGCCGCGGCACGCGGGGCGGCGTCGGCACGGTGGCGCATGTTGCCGGATCGGCGGCGGCCGATCAATGCCGTTCAACCGCGCGGCCTTTCTAGACAATTGGTCGCATATCGGGGATGGTCGGCGCCCGATGCGGTAGGCTGGGCAACGGCCCATCCATGTCCGCCCCAACTCGACTTGGTCACATGCCAGCTCCACGCGCCTCGAAAGCCCTTGCACGGTTCACGGTCCTCGATCTCACGCGGGTGCGCGCCGGTCCCACCTGCGTGCGCCAGCTCTCCGACTGGGGCGCCAACGTCATCAAGATCGAGATGCCGCCCGACCCGGACGCCGGCGAGGGCCTGGGCGGCCCGCGCGAGGGGCCCGATTTCTACAATCTACACCGCAACAAGCGAAGCATGACGCTCAACCTGAAGAGCAAGGAAGGGCTCGCGGCGTTCAAGCGCATGGTGAAGAAGGCCGACGTCGTGGTGGAGAATTTCCGCCCCGACGTGAAGCGGCGGCTCGGCATCGACTACCGCCAGCTCGCCCGCGTCAACCCGAAGATCGTCTATGCCAGCATCTCGGGTTTCGGCCAGAGCGGCCCGTACCGCGACCGCCCCGGCTTCGACCAGATCGCCCAGGGCATGGGCGGCCTCATGTCGATCACCGGCCTGCCTGGGCAGGGGCCGGTGCGCGTGGGCATCCCGGTCGCCGACCTCACGGCCGGCCTGTTCTGCGCGCTCGGCATCCTGGTCGCGCTGCTCGAGCGGGAGAAGTCGAAGAAGGGCCAGCACGTCTCCACCTCGCTCCTGCAGGCGCAGATCTTCATGCTCGACTTCCAGGGCGCGCGCTGGCTGATCAACGGCGAAGTGCCGAAGCAGGCCGGCAACGATCATCCGACCAGCATTCCGACCGGCGTGTTCAAGACCGCCGACAGCTACATCAACATCGCCACCACGGGCGGGCGGATCTGGCAGCGCTTCTGCACCGCCCTGGAAGCGCCGGAGCTGCTGGAACGGCCCGAGTACCAGAGCGGCGCCTCGCGCTCGCAGCATCGCCAGGCGCTCAACGCCGAGATCAACCAGCACACCGTGAAGCGCACCAGCGCCGACTGGGTCGAGCGCTTCAACCAGGCCGGCGTTCCGTGCGGGCCGATCTACACCATCGACCAGGTCTACGCCGATCCGCAGGTGGTGCATCTCGGTATGGCGCAGAGCGTGAAAAAGAACGGCAAGGCGCTGCGCATGGCTGGCCAGCCGATGTCGCTGTCGCGCACGCCGAGCAGGCTGGTCGCGCCGCCGCCGGATCTGGGCCAGCATACCGATGCCATTCTCACGGAGTTCGGCTTCAAGCCGAAGGAGATCGCCGCGCTGCGCAACGCCAAGGCGGTGTGACGGCGAGGCCTCACGAGTCAGGATCATGCCATGAGCGAAACCGACAAAATGCTGGCGCGCCGCGAGGGCGGCGTCGGCCATCTGATCTTCAACAATCCGGAGCGCCGCAACGCCGTGTCGCTCGACATGTGGGAAGCCGCGACGAGTATCCTCGACGGTTTCGCGCGCGACAGCGACGTGCGCGTGGTCGTGGTGTCGGGCGCCGGCGGCAAGGCGTTCGTCTCCGGCGCCGACATTTCCCGCTTCGGCGACGAGCGCTCGACCGAGCAGGCGGTTGCCCGCTACAACGCCACGGTCGACCGCGCCAACACCACCTTCTACGAGTTCCCAAAGCCGACCATCGCCATGATCCGCGGCTACTGCCTGGGCGGCGGGCTTGGGCTCGCGGTGTGCTGCGACCTGCGCATCTGCTCCGACAATGCGCGATTCGGCATTCCGGCCGCCAAGCTCGGCCTCGGTTATGCGTTTCCCGGCATCAAGCGCCTGTCCGATCTGGTCGGGCCGTCCTTCGCCAAAGAGATTTTCTACACCGCGCGCCAGTTCGACGCCGAGGAGGCGCGCACCATGGGCCTGGTCAATCGCGTCGTGCCCGACGCCGATCTCGAGACCTATGTGCGGGACTATGCCGACACCATCGCCAGCAACGCGCCGCTGACCGTCAACGCCGTCAAATATGTCGTCGGGCAGGCCGTGAAGGACGAAAGCCAGCGCGACCTTGCCCGGGCCGCCGAGCTGGTCAAAAAATGCTTCCAGAGCAACGACTACGTTGAAGGCCGCAACGCTTTCATGGAGAAGCGCAAGCCGGTCTTTACGGGAACCTGAGGAGGCGACGTGGCATCCGTCGAGTTGCGTGGGTTGACCAAGCGCTACAACGCGCTGGCCGTGGTCGACAACGTGTCGCTGCGCATCGACCACGGGCTGCTGGTGTGCCTGCTGGGACCGTCCGGCTGCGGCAAGACCACGACGCTGCGGCTCATTGCCGGCTTCATCGAGCCGTCCGAGGGCGAGATCGCCGTGGGCGACCGCGTCGTGTCGACGCCGAACCGCACGCTGCCGCCCGAGCGGCGCAACATGTCGATGATCTTCCAGAGCTACGCCCTGTGGCCGCACATGACGGTCGCCGAGAACATCGTCTACGGCCTCAAACTGCGGAAGCTCCACCGCGATACGATCGACCGCAAGCTGAAGGCGATTCTCGACACCACGCGCCTGCAGGCCCTGGCCGACCGCTATCCGGGCGAGCTGTCGGGCGGCCAGCAGCAGCGGGTTGCGCTGGCGCGGGCGCTGATCGTCGAGCCCGAGACGCTCCTGCTCGACGAGCCGCTGTCCAACCTCGACGCCAATCTGCGCGAGGAGATGCGGTTCGAGGTGCGGCGGCTGCATGACGAATACCGCTACACCACCGTCTACGTCACCCACGATCAGTCCGAAGCCATGACCACGGCTGATCTCATCGCCGTGATGAACGCCGGCAGGATCGAGCAGCTCGGCCCGCCCGAGGACATCTACGAGCGGCCGCGCTCGGAGTTCGTGGCCCGCTTCATCGGCTCGAGCAACGTGGTGAAGGGAAAGACGCTGGACAAGGACCGCATCGCCGTTGCCGGCGCGTCGCTGCGCTGCAGCGGCGCCAGCCTCGCGGCCGGGGGAGAAACCGCGGTGTCCATTCGCCAGCACGACATCCGGCTCGTCCCGAAGCCCTCCGACGGCGCCGAGAACGTCCTTCCGGGCATGGTGGTGCGGCAAGTGTTCCTTGGAAACAGCCGCGACTATATGGTTCAACTGGCTGACGGGACGCAGCTTCGCGTGGTGACCTCGCCGGAGGAAAACGTTGCGCAGGGATCATCGGTGTGGCTGCACCTCCCGCCGGAGCGCTGCCGCGCGCTGACCGGCTGAAACGACAAAACGCGGTCCAGGGAGAACGCAATGAGAAAACCGTCCCGACGCGCCGTTCTCAAGGGCGCGGGTGCCGCAGGCCTCGCCGTCTTCGCCTCGCCGATCAGGGCCGCGGCGCCGCCGGCGGAATCGATCACGCCCGCCCTGATCGAGGCAGCCAGGAAGGAAGGCAAGGTTGTCTGGTACACCTCGATCGACCTGTCGGCGGCCGAGCGCGTCGCCAAGTCGTTCGAGGCGAAATTTCCCGGCATCCCGGTGCGCGTCGAGCGCAATGGCGCCGAGCGGCTGTTCCAGCGCATCGGCCAGGAATATTCCAGCAACATTCACGCCGTGGACGTGGTCAACACGTCGGATGCCTCCCACGTGATCCCGTGGAAGCGCAACGGTTGGCTCGCCGCCTATGTACCCGAGGATGTGGCCAAGCACTTTCCGGCCGAACACAAGGACCCGGACGGCACCTACGCCAGCGCCCGCGTCACGCTGTGCCCGATCGCCTACAACACCAACCTGGTCAAGCGCGAGGAGGCGCCGAAGAGCTATGCCGACCTGCTTGATCCGAAATGGGCCGGCAAGATCGTCAAGGCGCACCCCGGCTACAGCGGCACGATCCTGACGGCGACCTACCAGATCGCGCGCGATCTCGGCTGGTCGTATTTCGAGAAGCTCGCCCAGCAGAAGATCATGCAGGTGCAGTCCGCCACCGATCCGCCGAAAAAGCTGGCGCTCGGCGAGCGCGCCATCATGGCCGACGGCGGCGAGTACGTCGCCTTGCAGATGAAGGAAAAAGGCGATCCGATCGAGATCGTCTATCCGGCCGAAGGCACGCCGCTCATCGTCGGCCCCAATGCCATTTTCAAGAACGCGCCGAACCCCAACGCCGCCCGGCTGCTGCAGAGCTACATGTTCACGCCCGAGGGCCAGCAGGTGATGATCGACTCCGCCGGCATGCATTCGGCGCATCCGCTGACCAAGGAAAAGCCGGGCCGCACGTCGCTGTCGCAGATCAAGCTGATGAAGGACGACGCGGAAGCGGTCGAACGTGAGACCGAGAACCTCAAGAAGCGGTACACGCAGATCTTCAAAGTCTGAGGTCGACCATGCACAAGCGAATTTCACGACGTGACGTTCTCAAGGGCTCGGGCGCGCTCGGCCTCACGGTCTTTGCCTCGCCAGTCCGCGCGGCCGCACCGCCGGCGGAAGCGATCACGCCGGCCCTGATCGAGGCGGCGCAGAAAGAAGGCAAGGTCGTCTGGTACACGTCGGTCGACCTGCCGCTGGCGGAACGGATCATGAAATCCTTCCAGGAGCGGTTTCCCGGCGTCGTGCCGCGGGTGGAGCGCTCCGGCGCCGAGCGCATCTTCCAGCGCATCGGCCAGGAATATTCGAGCAACATCTTCGCGGTCGACGTGGTCAATTCATCCGACGCCGCCCATCTGATCCTGTGGAAGCGCAATGGCTGGCTTCTGCCCTACGTTCCGGAGGACGTGGCCAAGCACTTTCCGGCAGAACACAAGGACGCAGACGGAACCTTTGCGAGCTTCCGCGTCTTTCTCTGTCCCATGGCTTACAATACCAATCTGGTGAAGGCCGACGAGGCGCCGAAAAGCTATGCCGACCTGCTCGATCCGAAATGGGTCGGCAAGATCGTCAAGGCGCATCCCGGCTACAGCGGCACCATCCTCACCGCCACCTACCAGATGGCGCGTGACGTCGGCTGGCCGTTTTTCGAGAAGCTCGCCCAGCAGAGGATCATGCAGGTCCAATCGGCAGCCGATCCGCCCAAGAAGCTGGCGCTCGGCGAGCGCGCCATCATGGCGGACGGCGTCGAGTACTTGCTGTTCCAGCTCAAGGAGAAGGGCGATCCGATTGAGATCATCTATCCGACCGAGGGCACGCCGCTCATCGTCGGCCCCAATGCCGTCTTGAAGAATGCGCCCAACCCGAACGCCGCACGGCTGCTGCAGAGCTGGATGCTCTCGGCCGAATGCCAGCAGCTCTGCATCGACTTCGGCGGATTACGGTCGGCGCACGCGCTCGCCAAGGAGAAGCTTGGCCGCAAGCCGCTGCGCGAGATCAAGATCATGAAGGACGATGCCGCGGCGGTCGAGAAGGAGAGCGAGGCAATCAAGAAGCGCTACACGCAGATCTTCAAGGTGTAAGCGCCACCGTACCGGAGGAAACGATATGAGGAAGCGCGGATTCTCGCGCCGCGACGTGCTCAAGGGGTCGACCGCGCTCGCTGCCACTGTGTTCGCGTCGCCGCTGCGGGCGGCGCCCCCGCCGGCCGAGGCGATCACGCCGGCGCTGATCGAGGCGGCGAAGAAAGAGGGCAAGCTCGCCTTCTACACCGCCATGGACCTCGCCTTTGCCCAGCAGCTCGCCAAGGCGTTCGAGGCGAAGTTTCCCGGCATCGCGGTACGCGTGGAGCGCTCCGGCGCCGAGCGCATCTTTACCCGCATCGGCCAGGAATATGGCGCCAACATCCACTCGGTCGACGTGGTCAACACGGCCGATCAGGCCCACTGCATCGTCTGGAAGCGCAACGACTGGCTGGCGCCCTATCTGCCGGAGGATGTCGCCCGGCATTTCGACAAGGCCTACTACGATCCCGATGCGCTGCATGTGACCACGCGCATCCTGGTCTCGCCGATCGCCTACAACACCAACCTGGTGAAGGCTGAGGAGGCGCCCAGGAGCTTTGCCGATCTGCTCGATCCCAAATGGGCCGGCAAGCTGGTCAAGGGACATCCGGCCTACAGCGGCACCATCATGAATGCCACGTTCCAGATCGCCCGCGATCTCGGCTGGGACTATCTGGAGAAGCTTGCCCGGCAGCGCGTGATGCAGGTCCAGTCGGCGACCGATACGCCGAAGAAGATCGCCCTCGGCGAGCGCGCCGTGATGGTCGACGGCGCCGGCTACCTCGTCATCCGCTCCAAGGAAGAAGGACAGCCGGTCGAGATCGTCTATCCGGAGGAGGGCACGCCGCTCGCCACCAGCCCGAGTGCCGTGTTCAAGGCGGCGCCCAATCCCAACGCCGCGCGCCTGTTCCAGAACTGGATGCACGGGCGCGAGGGGCAGCAGATGATCATCGACGCCGCCCGCCAGTATTCCGCCCACGACCAGGCCGAGGAAAAACCGGGCGTTCGCCCGCTGGCGCAGATCAAGCTGATGAAGGAGGATCCCGAAGGCGTCGAGAAGGGCGCCGAGGAGGTCAAGCGGCGCTACGCGCAGATCTTCAAGGTGTGACCGTGACCATCGCGTTGCCCGCTGAGCTTGCCGAACGGCGCGCATCGAGGTTCGATGTCTCGTTGCCGGTGCTGATCGCGTTCGCGGCGCTGCTGTGCGTCCTGATCGTCCTGCCGGTCTCGTGGCTCGTCTACTACGGCTTCACCGTCGTCGATCCGGCGAGCAAGGCGCGCGCCTTCACGCTCGAGCATTTCCGCACGCTGTTCACCGATCCGGACTTCCTCGACCCGCTGCTCACCACTGTCACCATCGCGGTCTCGTCGAGTGCGATCTGCTGCGCCGTCGCGGCGCCTATGGGCTGGCTGGTGGCGCGCACCGATCTGCCGTTGACCGCCACGATCCGGGCGCTGGTGACGGCGTCGTTCGTGACCCCACCGTTCCTAGGTGCGATCGCCTGGGAAATCCTGGCGGCCCCCAACAGCGGCTTGCTCAATCAGCTCTACCGCACCATCACCGGCGCAGGGCAGGACGAGTATCTGCTCAACATCTACTCGCTGCCGGGGCTGATCTTCGTGATCTCCTGCTACACGTTCCCCTACGTGTTCGTGCTCATCGCCAACGCCCTCGACCGCATTCCGGGCGATCTCGAGGACGCCTCCGCGATCCTCGGCGCCGACACCTGGATGACGGCGCGCAAGGTGACGATTCCGCTCGCGTTGCCGGCGCTGGTGGCCGGAGCGCTGGTGGCGTTCCTGCAGGCGATGATCCTGTTCGGCTCGCCCGCCATCCTGGCGCTGCCCGCCGGCTTCCACACCATGACAACGAAAATCTGGAGCCTGTTCCAGTATCCGCCCAAGCCCGAGCTTGCAGCGGCCGCTTCCCTGCCGCTGCTCGTGCTCACGGTGTTCCTGCTGCGCGCCCAGCACTTCATCCTCGGCCGCAAGGGCTATTCCGTGGTGGGCGGCAAGTCGGGCGACCCGCGGCTGGTCAAGCTCGGATGGGCGGTCTGGCCGGCGCTCGCCTTCGTGTTCTGCGTCCTGATGCTGCCGGTATTTTTGCCCTATTTCGCGCTGTTCAACGCCGCGTTCTCGCGCATTGCCACGACGCTGATCTCGCCCGCGAGCGCCACCCTGCACAACATCTACTTCACGTTCTTCGAACTGTCCTCGACGCAGGTCGCGCTCAAGAACACGCTGATCCTCGGTACGCTCTCGGCCACCATCGGCACATTGCTGGCCCTGGTGATCAGCTACGTGACGGCGCGCAAGGCAATCACCGGCCACCGCGTGCTCGCGTTCCTGGCGACGGCGCCGATCGCCATTCCGGGGATCGTGCTCGGCGTCGGCCTGTTCCTGAGCTACACGCGCCCGCCTTTCGTGCTCTATGGCACCTTGTGGATCCTGCTTATCGCCTATGTGACCATCGAGCTGCCGGCCGCGTATCAGCAACTGCAATCGGCCTTCCGCGCCGTGCATCCCGATCTCGAGGATGCCAGCCGCATTCTCGGCGCGACGCAGCTGCAGGCGCTGCGCCACATCACGGCGCCGCTCCTGCGAACCAGCGTGATCGCCACCTGGTGCTTCATCTTCGTGTCCACCATCCGCGAGCTGTCGGCGGCCATCATGCTGTTCACCTCCGAGACCAAGGTGGTCTCGGTCCTGATCTTCGACCTCAAGGAAAGCGGCGATCTCGGAGCGATCGCGGTGCTCGGCCTCTCGATGCTGCTGATCACCTTCGCCGTGGTGATTTTCGTCAACCGCATCCCCGGCTTCGGCGTGCGCCTGCGCAACACCTAGCCAGAACTGTCCGTCCTCGTGAGTTCCTCCCTGCCTGCCGTGTCCGTCGCCGAACGCCTGGCCGAGCGCATCGCGGTGCTCGATCCGGCGCGGCTGCCGACGGCCGTGCGGGCAAAATGCGAGGAGCTGCTGATCGACGTGATCGGGCTCGCGATCGCGGCGCGCCGCGAGGATTACGTCGCGAGCGTGCGCGCGGCCTGGGACGACGGCGGCGTGTGCACGGGGATCGGCCACGCCGAGCCGATGAGCGCCGCGGGCGCCGCCTTCGTCAACGGGACAGCGGTGCACGGCGAGGACTTTGACGACACGTTCGAGGGCGGGCCCGTGCATGCCGGCGCCGTGATCGTGCCGTCGGTGCTCGCCGCGTGCGAGCGGCACGGCGCTGACGGCCCGGCGGCGCTCCTCGGCATCGCGGTCGGGGTCGAGACCATGTGCCGCCTGAGCCTGGTGGTGCCCAAGGCGGTGCACCGCGCCGGCTTCCATCCGACCGCGGTGCTCGGCGCCGTGGGGGCCGCGGCCGGCGTCGGCGCCGCGCTCCGGCTCAACCAGCGGCAGCTGGTC
>DATFWC010000582.1:0-2475 GCA_035259885.1 Xanthobacteraceae bacterium | reverse complement strand
AGATCCGCGCGCCCAGCTTCCCCCATCTCGCCGCCATGGACTTCCTCTGCCGCGGCCACATGCTGGCCGACGTCTCGGCCATCCTCGGCTCGATCGACATCGTGTTCGGCGAGGTGGACCGATGAGCGTCCGCCGCCTCGCCGACAAATCCGTCCAGCCGAAGGAGTTCGCCTTCACACCCGAGAATCTCGCCTGGGCGCGCGGGCAGATCGCAAAGTATCCCGACGGTCGGCAGGCGTCGGCCGTGATCCCGTTGTTGTGGCGGGCGCAGGAGCAGTCGGGCGGCTGGGTGCCGGAAGCGGCGATCCGCTATGTCGCCGACATGCTGAGCTTGGCGCATATCCGCGTGCTCGAGGTCGCGACGTTCTACACCATGTTCAACCTGGCGCCGGTCGGGCGCTGGCACGTGCAGCTCTGCGGCACCACGCCATGCGAGCTGCGCGGCGCCAATGACCTCAAGAAGGTGTGCCGCGATCGCATCGGCGAGCAGATGCATGTCACGGCCGATGGGAAGTTCTCGTGGGTCGAGGTCGAGTGCCTGGGCGCCTGCGTCAACGCTCCGATGGTGCAGATCAACTACGATTTCTACGAGGACCTCACGCCGGAAAGCTTTTCCAAGGTCCTCGACGAGTTTTCCGCCGGGCGCACGCCCAAGCCGGGTCCGCAGGTCGACCGCCAGTTCTCGGCGCCGGTCGGCGGCCCCACCACGCTGACCGATCCGCAGATCTACCGCAGCAATGGCAAATCGGGGGGCGGGCAGCAGCCGTTGCGGGATGACTCCGCCAAACGTCCGGGTGCGGCCGCCAATGTGACCGAGGCGCCCGTGCCGCAGCGGCCGGTCGGCGACGCGTCACGCGGACGCAAACCCACCAGGCAGGAATGATGCTGATCCGCAAACCACTCGGTCATCCCGGGGCGCCGCGCAGCGGCGAGCCCGGGATCCATATCAACCGACAGTGGCCATCGATTCCGGGCCTCGCGGCCTTGGGCCGCTCGCCCGGAATGACGCCGGGTGCGAAGGGCGCCGCGCAGCGGCGAGCCCGGGATCCATATCCGCTGGCGGTGGTCATGGATTCCGGGCCTCGCGGCCTGCGGCCGCTCACCCGGAATGACGCGGAGCCAGAATGATGCTCGAGGACAAGGACCGCATCTTCAAGAATCTCTACGGCCTGCACGACTGGCGGCTCGCCGGCGCGCGCGCGCGCGGCGCCTGGGACGACACCAAGGCGATCCTCGCCAAGGGACGCGACGCCATCATCACCGAGATCAAGGCCTCGGGGCTGCGCGGGCGCGGCGGCGCCGGCTTCCCGACCGGCCTGAAATGGTCGTTCATGCCAAAACAGTCGGACGGGCGGCCCGCCTACCTCGTGGTCAATGCCGACGAGTCGGAGCCCGGCACCTGCAAGGACCGCGAGATCATGCGCCATGACCCGCACCTGCTGGTCGAGGGCTGCCTGATCGCCGGCTTCGCCATGGGAGCGCATACCGGCTACATCTACGTGCGCGGCGAGTTCATCCGCGAGCGCGAGCGCCTGGAGGCCGCCGTCGAGGAGGCCTACGAGGCCGGCCTGATCGGCAAGAATGCCTGCGGATCGGGCTTCGATTTCGACCTCTATGTGCACCACGGGGCCGGCGCCTATATCTGCGGCGAGGAGACCGCCCTGCTCGAAAGCCTCGAGGGCAAGAAGGGCATGCCGCGGCTGAAGCCGCCGTTTCCCGCCAATGTCGGCCTCTACGGCTGCCCCACCACCGTCAACAACGTCGAGTCGATCGCGGTCGCGCCCGACATCATGCGCCGCGGCGCCGCCTGGTTCTCCTCCATCGGCCGCCCCAACAACACGGGCACAAAACTGTTCTGCATCTCCGGCCATGTGAACAAGCCATGCAACGTGGAAGAGGCGATGGGGATCACGTTCCGCGAGCTGATCGAGCGCCACGCCGGCGGCATTCGCGGCGGCTGGGACAACCTTCTGGCCGTCATACCCGGCGGCTCGTCGGTGCCGTTGATCCCGGCCGAGCAGTGTATGGGCGACCTCTTCATGGACTTCGACACGCTGCGGAACCTGAAGTCCGGCCTCGGCACCGCTGCCGTGATCGTCATGGACAAGTCCACCGACATCGTGCGCGCCATCGCCCGCATTTCCTATTTCTACAAGCACGAGAGCTGCGGCCAGTGCACCCCGTGTCGCGAAGGCACGGGCTGGATGTGGCGCGTGCTCACCCGCATGGCCGAGGGCCGCGCCCACAAGCGCGAGATCGACCAACTCCTGGAAGTGACGACGCAGGTCGAGGGCCATACGATCTGCGCCCTCGGCGACGCGGCGGCATGGCCGATCCAGGGCCTGATCCGCCACTTCAAGCCGGAGATCGAGCGGCGCATCGACGACTTTGCGCGCAATGCGGACAACAGCCGCCCGGCGGAGCCGGCGGTCATGGCAGCGGCGGAGTAGGCTGATGCAACCTGCCGGCACGCAC
>DATFWC010000581.1:0-9411 GCA_035259885.1 Xanthobacteraceae bacterium | reverse complement strand
GAAGGTCGGGTACTTGACCGCATGGTCGGCGAGGAAATCGAGGAAGTCCCACTGTGGGATGAGGCCGATGAAGGGGCAATGCACGGGAAGGCGGCTCATATCGGCAAGGGGAAAGGAGCGCTCGCCGAAATGCGCCTCGAGGCCGCTCACCTTCTGCACCGGCAGCCGCAGGAACTCTTCGAGCAGACCGAGCTCGTGGAGCAGCTCGAAGGTCGACGGGTGGATGGTGTCGCCGCGGAAATCGCGCAGGAAGTCGCGATGCTTCTCCAGCACCGTCACGTCGACGCCGGCGCGCGCCAGCAGGAGGCCCAGCATCATGCCGGCGGGCCCGCCCCCGACAATGCAGCAACCCGTATTCATTTCTTGGTTTGGAGCACCGGTTCGCTCACTCATCGCAGGCTCCTCGGCGACGCCCCAGGCCCTTTAAATAGCGCTTCCTTCCGCCCGCGTCCGATGGTTAATCGGGTCTTAACCTCGCGCCTTCTATGTTGCCCCAAAGCGCGCGCGGCGCCGTAGTACAGATGAGCAAAGTCGAACCAATCTCTCCCCCGCCTGCCCGGGCCGCTGCGCGGTCGCCCTTCGTGCGGCTGGCGGAGCTATTGGCCGACGTGATGCCGGGCAAGCCTGCCATCAACCTGTCGGTCGGCGAGCCGCAGCACCCGATTCCGCCGTTCGTCGGGCCGGTCCTGGCCGCGCACCTCAACGATTTCGGCCGCTATCCGGCCAACAAGGGCACCGAGCGCTTCCGCCGCGCCGCCGCCGCGTGGCTCGACCGGCGCTACCGCCTGCCGCGCCCGCTCGATCCGGAGAGCGAGGTTCTCGTCCTCAACGGCACCCGCGAAGGCCTGTTCCTCGCCGCCATCGCGGCCGAGCGATTCGTCGCGCCGCGCGCCGGCCGGCCGGCCATTCTCATCCCCAACCCGTTCTATGCGGCCTATGGCGCCGGCGCGTCCGCCGCCGACTGCGAGCCGGTCTACCTGCCGGCCACGCGCGCGAGCGGATTTTTGCCCGACCTCGCCGCGCTCGACGCCGCCCTGCTCCGCCGCACCGTGGCGCTCTACCTCGCCTCGCCATCCAATCCGCAGGGCGCGGTCGCCGACCGCGACTACCTGGCGCGGCTCGTCGCGCTGGCGCGGCAGCACGGATTCCTGGTCTTTTCCGACGAGTGCTACTCCGAGATCTACACGCGGCACCCGCCGCACGGGATGCTGGAAGTGGCCGGGCCCGACTTCGCCAACGTCGTCGTGTTCCAGTCGCTGTCCAAGCGCTCGAACCTGCCGGGCCTGCGCGTCGGCTTTGCCGCCGGCGACAAGACATTTCTCGGGCGCTTCATCGAGCTGCGCAACATCGCGGCGCCGCAGGTGCCGGTGCCGGCGCAGGAGGTGGGCGTCGCGGCCTATGGCGACGAGGCGCATGTCGAGGAGAACCGCCGGCTCTATGCGCTGAAGTTCGATCTCGCCGACCAGATCATCGGCGACCGCTACGGCTATCGCCGCCCCGCCGGCGGCTTCTACCTCTGGCTCGACGTGACGGCGCACGGCGGCGACGAACAGGCGGCCGTGAAACTGTGGCGCGACGCCGGATTGCGCGTGATCCCGGGCCGCTATCTCGCCCGGCCGCAGCAGGACGGCAGCAATCCCGGCAGCGGGTACATCCGCATCGCCATGGTGCAGGACCAAGAAACCACGGCCGAGGCGCTCCACCGCCTCGTCGCCGTGCTCGGCTAAGAGGGGGCCATGTACGCGTTGAGGCGCACCCTGGACTATGGCGGCTACCTGTCGGACGACGCGCGCGACCTGGTCGGGCGCCGCATCCGCGAGTGCGGCGGACTTTTCCTCATCGCGCTGGCCGTCACGATGGGGCTCGCGCTCGCCACGTGGTCGGTCAAGGATCCGAGCCTCAGCCACGCCACGTCGGCGCCGGTGCGCAACATGCTCGGCGTCCCCGGCGCCGTCGCGGCCGACCTGCTGATGCAGCTGGTGGGCACGGCGGCGATCGCTGTCGTCCTGCCGATCGCCATCTGGGGCTGGCGGCTCATCCTCCATCGCGGGCTCGACCGCGAGCGCCTGCGACTGGCGCTGTGGCTCGCCGGAATCGTTTTCGCCGCGGCGTTTGCATCGTGCCTGCCGACCACGGCGCGGTGGCCGCTGCCGACCGGGCTCGGCGGCGTCATCGGCGATGCCGTGTTGCGCTTTCCCGCCTGGCTGCTCGGCGCGCCGCTGTCCGGCGTGAGCCGATTCGTGATGGCGACGCTGACGGGCGCCATCGCGCTGGCGACGCTCGCCACCGCCTGCCGCATCGGCACGCGCGATGCCGACGTCGACCCGGAGGAGGAGGCGGAACAGGTCGATACCGAGCCCGGCCTGTTCGAGCGCATCTTCATCTCCCTCGGCCTCGTCTATCACGGCTTCCTCGCCTTCAAGACCTGGCTCAAGCGCTCCAGCCACGATGACGACGCCGTAGCGCCGCCGCGCCGGCTGCGCGGCGCGCGCATCGAGCCGCGCATGGGCGGGGCCGTCCAGGGTGAATCGGACGACGCCGACGAGGAGGAGGAAGAAGACGAGGACGAGGACGCGGAGCAGCCGGCGCCGCGCCCCCGCAAGGCGCCGCGCCCGCGCCCGTCCAGAGGCGGCAGGTTCGAGCTTCCCGCGATCAACCTGCTCGCGGCGCCAAAGGCCAACGAGCGCTATGCGCCGAACCAGAAGGCGATCGACGAGACCGCCACCGCGCTCGCCGGTGTGCTGCAGGATTTCGGCGTGCGCGGCGAGATCATCAATGCGCATCCCGGCCCGGTGGTGACGCTGTACGAACTCGAGCCGGCGCCCGGCGTAAAGTCGTCGCGCGTCATTGGTCTCGCCGACGACATCGCCCGCTCGATGAGCGCGCTGGCGGCGCGCGTGGCCGTGGTGGCCGGGCGCAATGCCATCGGCATCGAGCTGCCCAATCCGAAGCGCGAAAAGGTCTATCTGCGTGAGCTGCTGGCGGCCGAGGATTACAAGGATTCCTCCGCCAAGCTGCCGCTGTGCCTGGGCAAGACCATCGGCGGCGATCCCGTCATCGTCGATCTCGCGCGCATGCCGCACCTGCTCATCGCCGGCACCACCGGATCGGGCAAGTCGGTGGCCATCAACACCATGATCCTCAGCCTGCTTTACTGCATGAAGCCCGACCAGTGCCGGCTGATCATGGTCGATCCGAAGATGCTGGAGCTCTCCGTCTACGACTCCATCCCGCACCTGCTGACGCCGGTGGTCACCGATCCCAAGAAGGCGGTGGTGGCGCTGAAGTGGGCGGTGCGCGAGATGGAGGACCGCTACAAGAAGATGGCCAAGCTCGGCGTGCGCAACATCGACGGCTACAACACGCGCGTGGCCGAGGCGCGGCAGAAAGGCGAGACGCTGACGCGCACCGTCCACACCGGCTACGACAAGGAGAGCGGCGAGGCGATCTACGAGGACGAGGTTCTCGAGCTCGAGCCGCTGCCCTATGTGGTGGTGATCGTCGACGAGATGGCCGACCTGATGATGGTCGCCGGCAAGGACATCGAAGGCGCCATCCAGCGCCTGGCGCAGATGGCGCGCGCCGCCGGCATCCACGTCATCCTGGCGACGCAGCGTCCGTCGGTCGACGTCATCACCGGCACCATCAAGGCGAATTTCCCCACCCGCATCTCCTTCCAGGTGACATCGAAGATCGACAGCCGCACCATCCTGGGCGAGCAGGGCGCCGAGCAGCTGCTCGGCCAGGGCGACATGCTGTACATGGCGGGCGGCGGCCGCATCAGCCGCATCCACGGTCCGTTCGTGGCCGACGACGAGGTCGAAAAGGTCGTCCGCCACCTCAAGACTCAAGGCGCGCCGCAATACCTCGATGCGGTCACCGCCGGCGACGAGGATGACGAGGACTCGGCCGTGTTCGACGCCACCGCCATGGGAGCGGAGGACGGCGGCGGCGATCTCTACAGCCAGGCGGTGCAGGTCGTGGTGCGCGACCGCAAGGCCTCGACGAGCTACATCCAGCGGCGCCTGCAGATCGGCTACAATCGCGCCGCCTCGCTCATGGAGCGGATGGAAAAGGAAGGCGTGGTCGGCCCCGCCAACCACGCCGGCAAGCGCGAAATCCTCATCGAGGGCGAGGACGAGCGCTAGCTAGGGCATGATCCCGAAAGTGGGTACCGGTTTTCGGAAAAGATCATGCTCCAAGCAGTAAGGCCAAGTATAGGTTGGGGCGGATGACTACTCGAAGAAATGTGATCTCGCTTCCGCCAGTTATGCATTATTGACAATACGTTGGTGGCGTGTCGAATGGGCCGCGAAATCGCCACAGGGCACAACTAGGTAACGCCGGCTCCAGGTCCGGCTGGGGAGGATCGACGGATGCGCAGGCGAGTTGGCGTGGCTCTGGTAGGCGCGAGCCTGTTCGGGCTCGTGACGGCGGACCATGCCGCGAGCGCCCAATCGGCGCCCGTGCCGATGCCAAAGCCGGCGCCACACACGCAGATGCGCACGCCTCCGGCCCCGGCGGCCGAGAAACCGAAGGCGGCGGGGCGCCAGCTGGCTCAGGCCGGCGCGGCCCGTACGGCGCCCACGTCGTCCGCCGGGCTGCCACTGCCCAAGCCGACCGGCATCGTGCCCGCCGGCACCCCCAGCTTCGACGACAAGCAGCGCGCCCTGATCGAAAAGGCCAATGCCTACCTGACCGGCATCAACACGCTGGTCGGCAACTTCGTGCAGGTCGGGCCGGACGGCAGCCGCAGCGAAGGTAAGTTCTACCTGCAGAAGCCGGGCCGCGTCCGCTTCGAGTACAATCCACCCAGCCCGACCGAGCTGATCGCCGACGGCTCGTCGGTCGCCATCCGCGACCGCCGGCTCAACACCCAGGACGTCTGGCCGTTGTCGCAGACGCCGCTGCGCTTCCTGGTGGCGGATCGTGTCGACCTGCTCAAGGACACCGTGGTCGTCGGCGCGTCCGCCGACGACACCTTTGCCACCATCGTGATCGAGGAGCGCCAGGCGCTCGGCGGCACCCACCGGGTGATGCTGATGTTTGGCGCGCGCGACTTCCAGTTGCGCCAGTGGACCATCACGGATCCGCAGGGCTACGACACGACGGTGGCGCTGTACAACCTCGATGCCAAGCAGAAGCCCGACCCGAGCCTGTTCAAGATCGACTTCACGCGCTACCTGCAATAACGGCGAATAGCGAGTGGCGAATAGCAAATGGGGGGAGATCGCCGCTCACCCCTTGTCTGCGCCATTCGCCATTCGCCGAGCTGGAACATCAATTCAGCTCCGTAGGGTGGGTACGGCGCCATCTCGGCGCTTCATGGTGGGCAAATTCGCGCGCGCCGTTACCCACCATCGGCATTGCAGCAGGCGAATTTGCCCACCCTACAGACTCCGTCATGCGCGGAAGCGACCCGCGCGCCCGTCTAAACATGACTCGATTTCAAAAGATGGATTGCCGGGTCAAGCCTGGTCAAGCCGGGCAATGACGACGGCTGCCGTTGCTTCGCCATTCGCCATTCGCTATTCGCCATTCGCTCATGCGTCTCACCGTCACCAGCTGGAACATCAACTCAGTGCGGCTGCGCATCGGCCTCGTCGCCAAATTCATCAAGGCGACGCGGCCGGATGTCCTGTGCCTGCAGGAGACCAAGTGCCCGGACGACCGCTTTCCGCTGCGCCGGTTCAAGCGCCTCGGCTATGAGCACGTCGCCCTCAACGGGCAGAAGGGCTATCACGGCGTGGCGGTGCTTTCGCGCCTGCCGTTCGACGCAACCACCGTGCGCGGCTTCTGCGGCAAGACTGATTCGCGCCACATCGCGGTGACGCTCGGCGAGCGCGCCGGTTTGGGCGATCCGATCACGCTGCACAATTTCTATGTGCCGGCCGGCGGCGACGAGCCCGATCCGGCGATCAATCCGAAATTCGCCCACAAGCTCTCCTTCCTCGACGAGATGCAGGCCTGCGCCGAGCTGCGCCCCGACGGCAGCGCCCGCGCCATCCTGCTCGGCGATCTCAACGTGGCGCCGCTCGAGCACGACGTGTGGAGCCACAAACAGCTCGTCCGCGTGGTGTCGCATACGCCGATCGAGTGCGAGAAGCTCAACGCGGTGCTCGCCGCCGGCGGCTGGATCGACGCGATGCGGCATTTCGTGCCGGTGCCGGCCAAGCTTTTCACATGGTGGAGCTACCGTGCGCCCGACTGGAAGGCGGCCGACAAGGGCCGCCGCCTCGACCACATCTGGGTCGCGCCGGCGCTCGCCGACCGCATGTCGGGCATCACCGTGAGCAAGGAGGCGCGCGGCTGGGCGCGCCCGTCGGATCACGTCCCGGTCACCGCGACCATCGAGGCCTGAGCGCGCCGCCGCGGCGCTGCAGCTTGGCCATCGCCCCGCCTGCCCCCGCGACCGCGGTCATCAGCGCCACCATCGCGTGCTTGGTCTCGATTGGCAGGCGGTTCCAGGCGAGCAGCATCCGCGGCGCCAGCTTGTCCATGCGGAACGCCGCCAGCGCCGCGTCGATGCCACGCGCCGGCGCGCTTCGCTGCGATACGTTCTCGCTGCCGGGCGCGTCGTCGAACAGCCATTCGGGCGAGATCTCCAGCACGTCGCAAATCCTGATCAGGCGCGACGCGCCAATGCGGTTGGTCCCGCGTTCGTACTTTTGCACCTGCTGGAATGTCACGCCGATCCGCGCGGCCAGTTCCGTCTGGCTCATGCCGAGCAGGTTGCGGCGAAACCGTATCCGCGTACCCACATAGGCGTCGATGGGCTGCGGCGCCTTGCTTCCTGTCTTCCGCGCCATGCTGTCCTCATGCCTCCTGCCGCCCGCGCGGCGAGCCGGACTGCCGGTGCACGACGTTGCGACGCCATGCCGCTGGGTCGTCCGTGTTGATTCGATTATCGCAGGCAGCAGCCATCGCGGCGCATCGCCTGATGCGTGTATCGAAAAAAATATCAAACGATACGATATCAGACGATATTGCAATGTGTTTCCGCGAACCGCCCCGGAGGTTCATTTCAGTTCAGCCCGATCGCCGCGACGACGGGGGTCCATCGCGCCGTCTCGTCATCGACGAAAACGGAGCGCCGCGGCGCGTCAGCGCCGCCGCTGCACCGGCGGCAGCGGGCGCCAGGACCTCACGTCGTCGCATGGGCGTGCGTGCTCAAGCCTGGTCCGCAGCTCACTCGGCCGGCGCCAGATCCAGTCGCGGCGCGGCTGGCACCTCGTCATGGCTCTCGGCGGAATAGTGCTCGGCGTAATGCAGGAAGCGCGACGGCAGGTTGTCGCCCAGCGACTCCTTTCGGTACAGCATGATGAGCGAGCTCGACGTCCAGCGCTCATCCATGTCGATGGGCTTCCACACCACGTTGGGCATGTGCAGGCTGGCCAGCGTGCTCGGCAGGATGGCGATGCCGAACCCCGCCGCCACCAGGGCGAGGATCGTGAGGCCGTTGTCGGCCACCTGACCGACGCGCGGCGTCAAGCCGGCGCGCGCCCACACTTCGATGATATGGCCGTAGATCGCCGACCGCTTCTCCGGCGGGAATAGCACGAAGCGCTCCTCGACCAGGTCGCTCAAGGCAAGGCGGTCGGCATCCGCCTTGGGGTGATTGGCCGGCAGGACCAGCATCAGCCGGTCGCGCGCCACGGTCAGGTACGACAGGCCGTCGAGGTGCTGCGACACGCGGCGCACCAGTGCGAGGTCGACGCGACGCTGGCGCAGCGCCTGGATGCATCCGGTCGACACCGTCCAGGTCAGCTCGAGCGCCACGCCCGGACAATCCTGCCGGAAGGCCGTGGTGGCCTCATTGAAGGCCGGAACGAATGACGCCGAGATCACCACCGCGATGCGCAGCGTGCCGGCCTCGGCGCGCTCGGCCCTGCGTGCGGCGTCACGCACGCGATCGATCTGCGCCAGCGCGCCGCGCGCTTCCGGCAGCACCAGCCGCCCGGCCTCGGTCAATTCGACCAGCCGCCCATGCCGCCGAAACAGCTCGACGCCGAGATCCTTCTCCATCGCCTGGATGCGCTGCGTGAGCGGCGGCTGGCGCATGTTGAGGCGCTCGGCGGCGCGGCGGAAATGCAGCTCCTCCGCCACGGTGACGAAGCAGCGCAGCTGACGCAGGCTGATCTGATCGAGGTTCTTCATCCTCGTCCTCGCCCCGATAGTGGCTGAAACCCCAGGGGGTGTCCATCATTTTACAACCGCTGGGGGTAGGCGTCCCGGAAACGGACGCGGGGAGCGGCCAAGCACCGACTCGCCATCATCGCGGCTGCGCCGCCGCGGCGTCAGCCCTCGTCCGGGGCCTCGAAGGCCGGCCGCACGCCGGCGATATCGTTCATCGCCTCGTTGGCGCGCAGTGCAATCGCATCGCGCAGGCGCCGCGCCGCGTCCGGATAGCCTTCCAGCATGCGCAGGAACAGCTTGCGCGGGATGCGCATGACGGCAGATGGCTCGGTCGCCAGCGCGGTGACCTGGTGCACCGTCTCGGTCAGCAGCGCCAGCTCGGCGAGCAGAACCCCGGGGCCGACCGTGACCGGCTCGGCGTGAGTCGGCGAGTCGCGCGACTCGAGCAGGAACGAGCCTTCCTGCACCACGTAGCCGGCATCGGCGATGTCGCCTTCACGGAACAGGACGTCGCCGTCATGGACGTAGCGGTTCTCGGCGCCGATGGCCACGATGCGCAGGGCCTCGTGGCCGAGCAGCGAGAGCGTCCCCACGCGCTCGAGAAAGGCAATGTCGTCGTCGATGCTCATGCAGCCCGAGTCTAGAACATGACCCCGAAAAGCGGATACCGGTTTTCGGAAAAGATCATGCTCCGAGCATAACTTACAGCGAAATGACGATGCGAAGAAAAGTCATCTCGCGATAGCGTATGTCAAGGCCGGAATCCGGTCGACATGCCAACGCGCGGTGGTGTCGATGTTGGTCGCGTTCAATGCGGCGGACCAGTCTTTTGGCGGAAAATGCTTGATGGCCCGGCGTCAATCAAAGGTGCATCAGGGCACCAGCTTGTAGCCGCCGGCCTCGGTCACCAGGATGGCTGGGTTGGCGGCATCGCGTTCGACCTTCTGCCGCAGGCGGTAGATATGCGTCTCGAGCGTGTGGGTGGTGACGCCGGAATTGTAGCCCCACACTTCCTGCAAAAGAATCTCGCGCGAGACCGGGCGCTGTCCGGCGCGATAGAGGTAGCGCAGGATCGCGGTTTCCTTCTCGGTCAGGCGCACCTTGTTCCCCTTGGGATTGACCAGGAGCTTCGAGCTCGGCCGGAACGTGTAGGGGCCGATGGTGAACACGGCGTCCTCGCTCGCCTCGTGCTGGCGCAGCTGCGCCCGGATACGCGCGAGCAGGACGGCGAAGCGGAACGGCTTGGCGATGTAGTCGTTGGCGCCCGATTCGAGG